>JABHEX010000125.1 GCA_018676385.1 Akkermansiaceae bacterium | reverse complement strand
GCTTCTCCGTGCAGTATGATTTTTAATGACTAAAGTTGGCTGATACGATTAACCTGTGTAGCTCATTTGTTACGCCGTGGCTCTACAAATATCCAATTGGCTGTAATCTCTTCGGTTTACTGCATCGTTGATAATTTGGTAAGTTGTTTAGCACCATCTATCTACTGCAGTAATTTGCAAAGAAATCAATCTTGCTACTGCCAACAGTAGCGCAAATAGATTAAGCCTGTTCCGTTTGCAGTTGCATCCTTACAAGTGTCATGTGATATCCCCTGCATGGTGAGTTCTGATATGAAAACCCTCAGACGGTTGGGTATTTTGGTGCCTGTGTTTTCTCTGCGAGAGGAAAATGATCTGGGTGTAGGTGATACAAGGGCGATGCGTAAGATGGTGGATTGGGCCGCTGAGCATCGTATTGGTTTTTTGCAATTATTGCCGATCAATGAAACGGGTGGAGATAACAGCCCCTATAATGCAATCAGTTCAGTTGCACTTGATCCTCTATTAATCGATCTTGAATCGATCCCGCAGATCAGCCGTGAGCAGATACAGAAAGCTGATGATGAATTTGTATGCCATAAGGGAAATGAAGATTTGGTCGATTACGAACAATCGAACCGGTTGAAATGGAGTTTGCTTGCTGATGCGTTTGAAAAGTTTTGGAGTAATCCCGAACGTAACTCAGCTTTTGAAGCGTTTTGTATAACAGAGTCGGACTGGCTTACACCCTATACCAAATTTCGTTATCTCATGGGGATTACAGGAAGTGAGGCATGGGAAACATGGCCCAAAGACTATAATACGGCAGAAAAAGCCGAAGAATACTTGGCTTCAATGCCCTCAGACGAGCTAGCTAAGCAGCTTGCGTATTACGGGTGGGTGCAGTGGCATGCTTTCAGTCAATGGCGGGAACTGCGTGATTATGCTGGAGAACGCAACGTCAAACTTATGGGAGATATCCCTATCGGTATCTCCTACTGTAGTGCGGACGTTTTTTTTGAATCTCAGTGGTTTGATCTTGAGCTATCAGGTGGCTCCCCACCTGAGACCGTGTTCAAGGATGATGCCTTTGCTTGCCAGTGGGGTCAGAATTGGGGAATACCACTTTATAGGTGGGATATTTTAGAAAAAGATAACTTCTCATGGTGGCGTCGACGAATAGAAAAACTCACAGACGTGTTTCACATTTTTCGCATCGATCACATTATTGGATTTTATCGTATTTTCAGCTTTCCTTGGCGACCTCTACGTAACGAGGAATTTATTGGTCTCAGTAGAGAGGAGGCGAAAAAAATAACAGGAGGTGCGCTACCCGGATTTCAACCAAGGCCAGACGACACCTCTGAGAATAAAGCGGCTAATCTTGCTGATGGAGACAAGTATATAAAGATGGTGTTAGAGGCTGCGGGTGATGCTGAGGTTGTGGGTGAGGATCTGGGCTGTGTTCCTGATTATGTGAGGCCGCATTTGGAGCAAATGGGTGTGGCGGGCTTTAAAGTTTGCCAATGGGAAATTCAGGACAATGGGCGAGTCGTTCCGGGTAGTGCATATCCTGAATGTGCATTTACGACATACGCAACCCATGACCATGATTCGATTCCTTCGATGTGGAACTCGCTTACATCTGTGTTGGGGAGCGCAGAAAAAGAGGGGGCACTTCGTGATTTGTCTATTCTCAGTGAGTTCGGCGGCCTACCATTTAGTGAAACTGAAAAAACTTTTGCTGCGTATGGTTCGGTTGTAAAGTGGGCGTTGTTCGATAAGCTCCTCAAGTCTAATGCTGACTACGCTGCGCTGATGGTGACTGATGTGATTGACAGCACGCGGCGTATTAATATACCCGGCACAGTAGGTGGTGAAAACTGGCGATACAGACTTCCCTATAAACTTGCGGATATGCCTGAGAATGTTTGCCAAGAATGGCGAAAACTCTCAGAGCTAGTTCGTATTTCTAACCGAGGCTAGCTTTACCGCGTGTTCTAAAATCACCAGTGCGAGTTCATATTTAGAATCCATTGGCGGAAATTTAGTGGTTTCTGGGAAGACGAGAATAACTTCATTTTTATGAGTGTCGAAACCGATGTCTTTACGCGAGACATCATTTGCAACTACGAAATCACAGCCTTTACTGGTGAGTTTATGATGAGCGTTGTCCTCTAAATGCTCTGTCTCAGCAGCAAAACCTACGAGAACCCCCATAAAGCCGAATGTTTTGCGAGCTGATCCTAAAATGTCTGGGTTTCTTATAAACTCAATGGTCAACCGCTCAGCTGATTTTTTGATTTTATGCTCAGGAATAACTGCTGGTCTGTAATCCGCTACAGCAGCAGCGAAAATAGCGATATCGGCTTTTCCAATATGGTGGTTCACCGCATCGTACATTTCCAGCGCTGTTTCTACTGGGATAAAATCTACGCTGTCTGGAATATCTAGCAGAGTTGGTCCCGAGATAAGAATGACATGATACCCCAGTTTTGCTGCTTCACTGGCAAGAGCATAACCCATCTTTCCAGATGAACGGTTAGTGATATAGCGAACGGGATCAATCGCCTCGCGGGTTGGGCCAGCGGTAATCAGAATAGTACGGCGGTCACCAAACATTGATTGATGATTCATGAATTTAGTATTTCTTCTGCCTTGGTAATGATTTTTGATTCCTCCATCAATCGACCGGGTCCGGAATAGCCACATGCGAGTTTGCCGTCGTATTCCGGGCCGATAAATTGGCAATCATCTTTGGTGAGTTGATCAATGTTACGCTGGGTGGAGGGATGCTGCCACATCTTGCCATTCATCGCAGGCGCGATTAATACTTTTGCTCGCGTTGCAAGGTAGATGCTAGATAGGGGATCAGGGGCAAGGCCGTTAGCAAAGTTCCCAAGCGTATTTGCCGTTGCTGGAGCAACAAGAAGCATGTCGGCTCGATCAGCAAGGTCAATGTGTCCTGGTTTCCATGAATCATTTTCGTCTTCTAGGGATAATAGGACCGGATGCTGTGAAATGACTTGTAGTGTGAGGGGTGTGATAAATTCAGTAGCTGACTTTGACATCACAACGTGTACTTCGTGTCCGTTTTTTACGAGCTGAGAGGCAATGCTGGCAGCTTTATATGCAGCAATGGAGCCGGTTATACCTAGGACAATAGTTGACATAAGAATTATAGAGTTAGGATTAGGATGTCAGGATTCTGGTAACCCTCATGCGTTCTGCTGCCAGCAGCGACTTGAATTTACTATAATCTTCTTCACGTGTTAGCGATATAATGCGATAGCTGTATTTCGGCCAATGTGCCATTTCCTCGAGTGCGTTTTTCATGCGAAGTGCGATAACTTCATCTGAGTCAGTGCCCCGCCCAGTAAGTCGATGTAGGAGTTCGCTTTCATTTGGAGGCATGATAAAGAGGTCTGCAATTGCAGCTTGAATCGATGTGTCAGCGCAAGCGCGAACCAGTTCTGCCCCTTGAACATCAATATCCATTACCACATCTACGCCTGCCGCTAGATGTTCGAGCACATCGTTTTTTAAGGTGCCATAAAAATTGTTATGAACTTCAGCATACTCAAGGAACTCCCCAGCCTTTGCTCGTTGAGTGAACTCTTCTCGTGTGAGGAAATGGTAATCATGACCATTTTGTTCGCCATTGCGAGGGGGGCGTGTTGTGCACGAGGTGGAATAAATGGCCTCACCCTCATCGGCAATTCTTCGGCACAGGGTAGTTTT
>JABHEX010000124.1 GCA_018676385.1 Akkermansiaceae bacterium | reverse complement strand
GGGGCTTAAGCCGGACGCCTCGGTGGTAGTAGCGACGATTAAGGCATTGAAGTTTCATGGTGGAGCGGATGTCAAAAATCTTGCTGAAGAGAACCTCGATGCGCTGGGTAAAGGTATAAAAAATCTTGAGCGCCATGTGCGTAATGTGCGGGAGCACTGGGGGCTACCATGTGTTGTTGCTATAAACCGATTCACTGCCGACACCGAGGCTGAGATTGAGCTGCTTCGCCAGCGACTTGGTCATTTACAGGTTGATGTCGTGCTAGCGGAGCATTGGGCAAAAGGTGGCGAAGGTGCAGAAGACCTTGCCCGAGCTGTGGTGGATGTCATAGATAAATGTCCCGCTAACTTTCAGCTTACTTACGAGGATGACCTGCCGCTGTGGAATAAGATGGAAGCGGTTGCTAAAAAAATCTACTCTGCAAGTGAAATTGTGGCTGACACCAAAGTGCGAGCACAGGTCAAGAGACTACAAGAAGATGGCTTTGGAGAATATCCAATTTGTGTTGCTAAAACCCAGTATTCGTTTTCGACAGATCCCCAGATGTTGGGCGCTCCTGAAAATCACGTTGTCAAAGTCCGTGAGGTTCGTCTCGCAGCAGGTGCTGAGTTTGTCATCATGATCTGTGGTGACATTATGACGATGCCTGGATTACCAAAAATTCCATCCGCTGATCGGATTGATCTAGATGATGATGGTAAGGTGGTCGGTTTGTTCTAACGTTTGCAGCTAAGCTAAGATCTGTGTGACTACTTTAGTTGGCTCAACGCCGGTTGGGGTGTGGTTCAGGCCTTGATGTTTGAAGGTGAAGCGTTTGTCGTTAATACCGAGGCAATGGAGTGCGGTGGCTGTGAGGTCGCGGATGTGTACGGGATCTTTGGTGATGTTATAGCAGAAGTCATCTGTTTCACCGTGCATGCGACCACTGGCAATACCTCCACCAGCCATCCACATGCTGAAGCAGCGGCCGTGGTGGTCGCGGCCGGCGTTGATCTTACCTTGGCTATAAACGCTGCGACCAAACTCACCGCCCCAGATGACTAGGGTGTCGTCGAGCATACCGCGTTGTTTGAGGTCGGTCACGAGTGCTGCGGATGCTTGATCGGTGTCTTTGCATTGGGCGGTTAGGTGGGGGACGAGTGAGTTGTGTTGGTCCCAGCCGCGGTGAAAAAGCTGGATGAAGCGTACGTCACGTTCGGCCATGCGGCGTGCTAGTAGGCAGTTGTATGCGTAAGTGCCAGGGATACGTGCGTCTTCGCCGTAAAGTTTGAAAGTGCTTTCTGGTTCGTCTGTGAGATCGGTAATTTCTGGTGCTGATGCCTGCATGCGGTATGCCATATCGTATTGGAAATTGCGGGTAGCGATTTCGGGGTCCCCGCTTTGATCAAGGCGCATGGCATTGAGTTTGGCGATATCGTCGAGCATCTTACGGCGGCTTTTACGGTCGATTCCTTTCGGATCATCGAGGTAAAGGATTGGTGTGCCGCCACCACGGAGTTGAACGCCTTGGTGGCTGGACGGGATGAAACCGCTGCCCCACAACCGAGAGAATATCGGTTGGCCAGGGTTTTTGCCTTTACCTTGCGATAGCATAACAATGTAGCCTGGCATATCGCGGTTATTACTACCCAGTCCGTAGTTACACCATGCGCCCAAGCTGGGGAGGCCTGGGATTTGTGAGCCTGTGTTGATGAAAGTGATGCCGGGGTCGTGGTTGATTGCCTCGGTGTGGACTGATTTCACGAGACAGATGTCATCGGCGATGCCAGAGGTGTAGGGTAACAGATCGGAGATGGTTACCCCGCTTTGCCCGCGAGGTTTGATTGGAGAGACGGTTTTGTTGACTAGAAATTGTTTTTGTCCTGCGGTCATACCGGTGACTCTTTGGTTACCGCGCACGCTATCTGGTAAGTTAGTGCCGTGGAGTTTTTCGAGAGTCGGTTTGTAATCGAACAAGTCGATGTGCGAGGGTCCACCAGATTGGAACAGATAGATGACCCGTTTTGCGGTAGCTTTGTGATGGGGGAGGTTAGGGAGACCGCCGGCTTGATTGCCAGCACTGATGATGCTTGGCGTGCCCATGTATGCGAGAGTGCCAGCGGTTTTTCCGAGGAATCCGCGGCGTGAAAACTTTGATTGAGCCATGGTTACTGTTTGGTGATGGTTTCGTTGAGGTTGAGGATAGTGGATGCGATCATGGTGAGAGCGGCAAGATCTGTATCATTACCTGCATTTCCTGATTCTTGAATGAGTGCTTTGGTGGCTTTGGGGTCGCCGGAGAAGCGCGCCTTTTCTCTTGCGTAGGCGGCATTGAGTACGTCCAGTTCCGCGTTTTTCGGTAGACGTGAGGTAGCGAGGCGAAATGCGTAACGGATGCGATTAGTTGTCGTCTTTCCGCCTTCGTTGATCATACGCGTGGCAAGGGCTCCCGCTGCTTTCAGAAATTGTGGGTCGTTAAGGAGAACGAGTGCTTGAAGTGGTGTGTTGGTTTGCAGTCGGCGGACGGTGCAGGTTTCACGGGTGGGGGCATCGAAGATGGAAAGTGATGGTGGTGGAGAAGTTCGTTTCCAGAAGCTATACATACTGCGGCGAGTGGCGTTGTCGCCCGCATCAGGATAGTAGGCCTGCGCAGTGAATGCTCCGTAGCCGAAGTGGCTGATCTGCCGCCAGAGGCCGTCGGGTTGTTCGGGGTAGACGCTTGGTCCGCCAATTTTGGGGCTGAGTTGGCCGCTTATAGCGAGGGCATTATCGCGGACGAGTTCGGCGGGTAGTCGTGTACGTGGGGCGCGGGCAAGCAATCGGTTCTGTGGGTCATGTTCCAGCATGCGGCGAGACATGTTAGATTTTTGGCGGTAGGTTTTGGACATGACCATTTCTTTCAAGAGGGTTCGTATATTCCAGCCGTTTTGCTGAAAGTGGACGGCTAAGGTGTCTATGAGGGCTTGGTGTGATGGCCATTCGCCTTGGGAGCCGAAGTCCCCAGCGGTGCGAACGAGTCCGGTGCCGAAAATCAGCTGCCAGTAGCGGTTCACGGCGACTCGGGCTGTGAGTGGATTATCCTTCGAGGTGAGCCAACGAGCGAGAGCAAGACGGTCGGCTTTCTGGTTCTTGGGAAGTTGACCAAAAATTTCTGGAATGCCAGCGGTGACTACTTCACCGGGGTTATTGTATTCTCCGCGAATGAGTATGTGGGTTTTTCGTTTACCGGGTGAGTCCATTATCATTACGGATGTTTTACCAGCGTCTTTGATTTGTTTTTCGATTACTTTCAGTTCAATTCCGAGGGATTTGTGGAAGCGTTTTGATAATTTTGAAGATGGTTTGATATCATTGCGTAGTTTTCTAATATGATTGGCGCGCTCGGTCAGGGCCTTGTGTGCATCAGAGATTTTGTGCAGTGGGGAAGTGACTTGAATGAAGGGAGCGGTGTTGCCGTTTTTGGCGCCCTTACCGTTCTCGGTGGCTGAGTCAAAGAAGGCGTAGAAGCGGTAGTAGTCTTTTTGACTGATTGGGTCGTATTTATGATTGTGGCATTGCGCGCACTTCATCGTTAACCCCATGAAGGCGGATGAGACGGTATCGATTTTGTCTGCGATGTAGGCAACGCGGTATTCTTCAGCAATGGTGCCGCCTTCGTGTGTGTTCATGCTGTTGCGCAGAAATCCGGTAGCCATGATTTGTTCCGGAGTGGCATTGGGGATGAGGTCGCCGGCGAGTTGTTCGGTTAGGAAAGTATCGTAGCGTTTGTTGTTCATAAACGCGTGGATGACCCAGTCGCGCCAGACCCACATGTCGCGGTGGTCGTCGATCGAGTAGCCATTTGTGTCTGAGAAGCGGGCTACATCGAGCCAGTCGAGCGCCAGTCGCTCGGCGGTTTGTGGTGACGACAGCATGCGGTCGACGAGTTTCTCATATGCATCCGGTGAGTTATCGGCGATGAAGGCGTCAATTTCGGTGAGTTTCGGGGGGAGTCCGCGGAGATCTAGTGAGAGGCGGCGAATAATTGTCTCGCGGGTGGCGGCTGGTGAGGCTTTGAGTTTTTCCTTGCTCAGGTATTTTTGGATTTCGGTATCGATGATCTCTCTGAGTTTGCCGTCACCTGATGGCTTCGGCTTCTCGAAGGACCAGTGTTGTTGATACTCTGCGCCCTCTTTGATCCATTGTTCGAGGATTGCGATGTCCTTTTTGCTCAATTCAAGATGATGCTCTGGTGGGGGCATGAGATCGTCTTCATCGTCGGTAGTGATACGATACATCACCTCGCTGTCATCTGGTTTTCCCGGTACGATGGCGTCTTTTTTTAAGGCCCCTTCACGGGTGTCGAGTCGAAGTTTTGCTTCGCGCGTTTCTTCATCTGGGCCGTGGCAATGGAAGCAGTTTTCCGAGAGGATTGGTCTGATGTCGCGGTTGAACTCGAGCTCGCCGGCTAGGGTTGAGCTGCTGAGAGTGAGTAGGCATAGATTGTATAATCTTAGATAACTCTTGATTTTCATATTGGTATTTTACGTTCAGATTTAGATAAATCTACTCGATTTAATGGTTTTTTATTTGTATGAAATCGGCATGAGCGATGTGAGTTTGTCTTTTCTTGAACAGGTTGATTTAAAGCGGTGTTTGTCGGAATTATTCGAAGACGCTCCTGATCTTTATTTTTTTGCGAAGGATTTGAACTATCAATTTACGATGTGTAATCGAGCCTTGATGAGTCGCATAGGAGTTAGAGAGGAATCGGATATTATCGGCACGGATGATTTTCATCATTTTGATCCTTTAATGGCCAAGTATTACCGAGAGGAGGATCAGGAGATTTTTCGAGAGAGGCAACCAATCACCAACCGTATTTGGGTGGTGCCTAACGTTAGCGGTGCTATGGATTGGTATCTCTCAAGCAAGTTTCCTTTATTTGACAGGTCGGGAGCTCTGGTAGGGCTTGCTGGTTTAATGCGTGATTGTAAGCCGTCTGGATCTTTATATGGGCCATATCAGAACCTTGCTAAAGCGATTGATTTTATCCGAAAAAATTTTACTAAAACAATTAAAGTAACGGAGCTGGCTAAGATGAGTGACCTTTCGGTGAGTCAATTTGAGCGAAGCTTCAGAAAATATTTTAAGTTCACTCCGATGAAGTATATTAACAAGGTGCGCGTAGATGCCGCGGCCAAGCTTTTGAGTGAGGGCACAGAGCCGATTTCGCTTATTGCGTATGATACTGGATTTTATGATCACAGCCATTTTGCTAAGCAGTTTAAAATAGCCATGGGAATGAGCCCGAGTGCCTATCGTAAATGTGGTGGGAAAGTTATGAGAAATTGAGCCTTCACGAATGAATTGTTCTGCGGCATGCTATATGTGTGCCATCAAGAGGTCGTCATCAGAGTTCATCCAAAGAATGCCATAAGGCGATGCGTAAAATCGAATCCCTGGCTGGTGTGGTAGGGGTTATTATTGGTAGGTCCTATGGTGGTAAATCACTTGGTAAAAATGCTACTACGGGGTCAGTGCGTGTGCAGCGTGAGGTTGCCGGAGGTCTGAAGGCAGTGACCCAAAGCTCGAAAGGTTTACAAGAGCTATTTATACGCACCGAGGAGGGGCAGGCTGGGTGTGTATGGCGAAAAATCGAAGAGCTCTGAGCCGGCGAGCTTTATTGCGATTGTATGGACAGGCTATGTTGTGGGAGCAGTTCTAGTTGGCTATTGGTGGAGGTGCATCAATCCATTTGCCGTGTTCGTTGATAAGATCGATGAGGCGATCAACAGCTTCTACCTCTGGTATATTGAATTTCACGGCCTGTTTACCCACGTAGAGGTTGATTTTTCCCGGGGCGCCACCGACGTAACCGAAATCGGCATCGGCCATTTCGCCTGGGCCATTCACAATGCATCCCATAATGGCGATACGAACGCCTTTGAGGTGACCGGTTGCCTCACGAACCTTCTGGGTGGTTTCTTGGAGATTAAAAAGAGTGCGACCGCAGGATGGACAGGCGACGTAGTCAGTTTTGAAAATTCGTGAGCCGGCAGCTTGTAGAACATTATACGAGAGGCGCAGCGATTGCCCGGGAGCTTTTTCTCCCTGCACGATGATGGCGTCACCGATACCATCGCAAAGGAGTGACCCGATATTACGGGCAGCGGTGATCAGGTTATCAATGAAATCTGCGCCAGCATCGGCAGAGGGTGTTAAGGTGTCCTTGAGTAGGATTGGGTGGTGGGCTGAGAGCTTGGAGGCGAGGAGCCGAAATGCGTGAATGACGGCGGCTGTGTGGGAATCGTCAGCAACGGTGACGAGGCGAGGCTCTTGAATGGCATTAATCTCCATGACGGCAGCCGTGTTCCATGGGTCGACCTCAATGACCTCGGAGTCCTCGATCACAGCCTCGGGTGTGAAGTCACCTAACTTATCGATTTTGTGTGCCAGGGCGTCCCATTTTTTACGTGAGGTAAACACACGGATGGTGCTTTCAGCTCCGAGTTCGTGACCATTGATAGTCATTTTTTTACTATGGCGACGCTCGTAGGAAAAGGGATCGTAAGAAAGTGTTCCGCGTTGGCTGCCCGTGGGGTCAGTAGGTAGATGGCTGTGCTCAATGTTGGCGACAATCGCTTTGGCAACAGGGATTTCATGCACGGCGTCCTCTGTGAGAGATACGCGGATGGTATCACCGATACCATCCGCGAGCAGGGAGCCAATACCGATGGCGGATTTGATGCGGCCATCCTCGCCATCTCCAGCCTCAGTGACACCGAGATGAATTGGGTAATTCCAGTCCTTGCCCTCTTGATCTAGGCGAGCGACAAGAAGGCGGTATGCCTCGATCATAACTTTGGGGTTTGAGGCCTTCATCGAGAAACAGAAATTGTGGTAATCGAGGTCACGGGCAATACGTGCGAACTCAAGTGCGCTTTCCACCATGCCCAAGGGGGTATCGCCGTAACGGTTCATGATACGGTCGGATAGCGATCCGTGGTTGGTGCCGATGCGCATCGCTCGCTCGAGTTTTTTACAGAGCTCTACTAGTGGAGCGAAGTCCTCGCGGATACGCTCTAATTCATCTGCATATTGTTCATCGGTGTATTCGCGGATGGCGAATTTTTTGGTATCGGCATAGTTGCCTGGGTTGACGCGGATTTTTTCGACCCATTTTGCGGCTTCGAATGCGGCGTCGGGTTTGAAATGAATATCGGCAACTAGTGGCACATTGCACCCGGCGGCACGCACGCCATCACGGATATTTTCTAAATTTTCAGCATATTTTTTAGTTTGTGCCGTAATCCTCACAATTTCACATCCTGCTTTGGCGAGATCGAGGACCTGTTTAACGCAGGCTTCGGTATCACGGGTGTCCGAGGTGATCATTGACTGAACACGAATGGGATTATTCCCGCCGACTCCGACGTTACCTACGATGATCTCGCGCGTTTTACGGCGTGTGTAGGCAAAGTAGTCTGGGCAGTAGTGAAGTTCAGTTGGCATGGGGGGTAAGAGGTAAGAGAGGGGGCGCAAGAGTCAAGGAACATCAGCTATTCTTGTTTGCTGTTGAGCTATAACCATTTGGGTGGTTTTGATGCCATTTCCACGCGGTATTGATTGTTGATTCAATATTCATATGTTGTGGTTCCCATCCAAGGTATTTTCGGGCTTTGGAGTTATCGGCGTAGAGCGAGGGTGGGTCGCCGGCGCGGCGCGGTGCTTCCTCGGTTGGCACTGGTAGGCCAGTGACTTTTTCTACTGCATTGAGGATTTCACGCACGGATGTTGGTTTGCCAGTGCCTAGATTATAGTGCACGTAGGTTTTTGGTGTGTCTATCTGATCAAATACTGCGATGTGGGCGCGAGAAATATCGTCTACGTGAATGTAGTCGCGCAGGCAGGTGCCGTCGGGTGTCGGGTAGTCAGTACCGAAAATTTTTAATGGGCCTCGTTTTCCGGTTGCCGCATGGATTGCGAGAGGGATGAGGTGGGTCTCGGGGGTGTGATCCTCCCCGATGCTGCCGTCGTTGACAGCGCCTGATGCATTAAAATAGCGGAAAACGGCTGAGGATATGGTGCCGGAGCGGGCGAGGTCTTGGAGAATATGTTCGACGTGAAGTTTGGTAGCTCCGTAGGGGTTGATGGGCGATTGGGGGAGGTCCTCGACGAGCGGTAAAGTATCGGGCTCACCATAAGTGGCGCAGGTGGAGGAAAAGACGAATTTTCTGACGCCGGCATCAGACATTGCGAGGAGTAGCTGGATTGTATTGCCGACGTTGTTTTCGTAATACTTAAGTGGTGTATGAACTGATTCACCGACATTGATAAAGGCTGCGAAGTGCATGACTATATCAATTTTTTCCTCGCGCAGGATTTTGGCGACAGCGGATCGGTTCCCGAGATTTTCCTGATAAAGTTTGATATCATGAGCTATTGCAGCCTGATGACCATAGACTAAATTATCCAGTACAATTGGTGTGTGGCCTGCTGCTTGGAGTTGTTTGACGCAATGGCTACCAATGTAGCCTGCACCTCCGACGACGAGAACGTTCATGTGTTCAACAGTCATGAATCTGGAGGCCAGAGTCAAGGGTTGTGTATTTATGTGGGGATGTTTATCCTCAGATGTGAGTTTTGATATTTCGTCATATTTGCAAAGCTTCCAAAGGTCTGCGACGGATGCTGGATTTTTTTCTGAGTCAATGGCAGTAATTGGCGGCTACAGTTTGCCTGCTTATACGAGGATTTTGGATGGTGCGCCCAAGGTTTATTTGTCTTCTGGAATGCATGGTGATGAGCCTGCCGGGGTTATCGCCATGCTTGAGTTGCTTAGAAGTGGATTTTTTGGAGATGGAGTTGAATGGCGAATATGCCCCGTGATCAACCCCACTGGCTTAGCAATGGGGGTACGTGAAAACGCGCAAGGTGTAGATCTAAACCGCGATTATTTGAAAAAATTGACTGGGGAGGTAAGTGCCCATGTTGCTTGGCTGGAAAAGCAACCCGTGCCGGAGATGTTCATTTCATTGCATGAAGATTGGGAGAGTACTGGTTTCTACCTCTACGAAATTCAGAAAAAAGGATACCCGAGCACGGCTAGGTCGATTCTTAATGCGGCGGCAAAGGAAATCCTGACAGAGCCATGCCGGTTCATTGATGATCATAAAGTTCGTGAGCCTGGTTGGATTTTTCATGAACCACGTGCTGATTTCCCTGATCAGTGGCCTGAGGCAATCTATATGGCGGAACAAGGTACGCGTGTTTCCTACACATTAGAAACACCCAGTTCGCTGCCATTGGGAAAACGTGTCGCTTGCCATGCGTTGGCGGTGCGCACGTCTGTTGAGGAATTCCTGTTGACTCGGGGGGAGGTCAATGGCTGTAATGGCACCGCATGATCGCGCGTATACGGGGAAAGGTGTTAGAGGCTCTGCCTGGCAGGCTTGTTATAGATGTGAACGGGCTGGGCTATTTACTAACAGTTTCTTTGTCTACCTATGATGAAATCAATCCAGTGGAGGGTAAGGAAGTTGATCTTCACACCCATTTGCATATCCGTGAAACAGCGCACACGCTTTACGGATTTGCTTCTGTCT
>JABHEX010000123.1 GCA_018676385.1 Akkermansiaceae bacterium | reverse complement strand
GTGTTTGTCTTAAATAAACCAAGACGGCGTCCGTTTTTGCCTTTTTTGGTTGCATAGACGGTGGTTGGTTGAACCACGAGCAAGGTGATTGAGCGGCCTATGTGTTCTTCCAGATAAATGACGTCTGGGTCGTTGTTGAGTAGAGATTTTTTAGGACTGGCTGAAGAACTTACCAGTGAGATGCTAATGGTGATGAGAAAAACAAAAATTTTCATAAATGGATTTAGGTTAATGTGGTGTATCCAAGCTAGATTCTACTTTGCTGTTATTGAGACGTTGCTTGCCGTTTGTTTATTCAATTTAAAAATGGTTTAGCTATTTTTAGTTTAATGAACATAGGTAATGGCACATTCATTATTTATTGTCCATGCTGTTGATCAATATGTATTGCATCCCAGTGCATCAGGTTAATTGGGGGTTAAGATACCGAATGCGGGATAAGAATAGTTGCCACACAGCCGCCGCTGGGATGATTTTCTAGAGAAACTTCACCGCCGTGTAATTTGATCGCCTCACGCACAAGTGGTAACCCTAGTCCTGTTCCTTTCTGGTCAGATCCAGGCCTTGTTAGTGAGTAAAAGTGCTCAAAAACACGTTGTTCAGCGTAATCTGGCAGGCCAAGTCCCTGATCGGTAATGGAGACCTGCACGTGCGTATCAGATTTTTTCAGCTTAAACATAATTGCTTTACCATTCGGAGAGAATCCGATGGCATTATCCAGCAAGTTGATCAGTGCGAGGCGAAGTATCATGGTGTCACCAGAAATGTGAATGCTTTCTTGAAAAGTGCATTTCAGCGACAGATTTTTAACGATAAGCCTGTGGCTGCACTCATTAGTAATTTCATGGCACAGGCGGGTCAGATTGATTGAGCGTTTGTGTTCAAGGTGTGGTTTTCTTTCCAATTCTACGAGGCGTAGCAGATCTTTTATGAGACTCTCACTCCTTGCGGTTTCACGCTGGATATTCGTCAGAAAACGTTGGCGTTTATCTGCAGGCATATCCTCTTCTAATAGTTCTGCTGCCCCCTTGATGGCAGCCATTGGACTTTTAAGTTCGTGAGTTAATGTGGAGACGTAGTTCTCTACATAGCGGCGGCCTTCGAGTGTCTCACGCATGTTGTGAAGCGCTTTGCCGAGGGTGTTGACCTCCCTGCCTTTCCCGAGTGATGGTATGGGCAAGCGTTCACCCTTGGAAATCGAGCGTGCATAGCACGTGAGTCGGCCGATTGGCTGGAATAACCAGATAAAGACTGCACCGGTTAATAAGATGACGCCGCCGCCTATGGAGAGAGTGGCTGTGAGAATGTCTCGGCGGCGATCAGTAATAAAGTTGAGAACGTCCGCTTGAGGTTTATAGATCGTTAAAACCGCTATAATTGTATCGTCTGATTTGACAGGGGCGGCGACGTAAAGAATAGAGCTTTCTGGGTTATTGTCATCCTCACGTGATGAGCGCGCTCCGTAGCCCCCGTTTAGAGTTCGCAAGACATCATTGTAGCGCGATAGGTCTTGTCCTTCACGGCGGCCATTATCGGAGTCGAATATGACAATCCCTTTTGAATCGGTTAAGTATGCATTTAATCCAATGCGTGTTTTGGTATGTTTGTGAATTTTTGCTTCTAGCGTGTGTGACTGTGCCTGTGAAAAGGCACCGCGTAGTAACCGAATGTCTTGCTCTTTCCCTTTCTTAAGCTCGTTTTCGATCATACCCGCCATCACGTGAGCCGTATCCACCATAACCTCTTCGGTCGCTTGGAAGGTTTGAGCATCGATATCATCCAATAAGAAATCGAATAAGCGGTAAAACCCGAACCCAATGATGAGCGCGAGAAAAAATAGAGTAACTCTTGTCAGGCGCATCGTTGATTAATCCGGGTTAAGTGTGTAGCCCAGTCCACGTCTTGTCTCAATAGGATCGCTGCCATCCGGAGTGCAGGCGCGGAGTTTGGCGCGTAGTGACTTGATATGAGCATCAACTGTGCGGTCCATCGCGGAGCCGGGGCCTACCCATGCTTTTTCTAATAATTGTTCTCGAGTGAAGATTCGCCCCGGCTGAGTCATGAATGCGGCTAATAGTTTATACTCGTGCGCTGTGAGAGCGAGCGCTTGTCCATGACTAGTAATGGTCATGGTGTCTTCATTGTGATATAGCGCATCTGTTGGCTTTTGGGTTTTTTTTGATCGATTATGAGGTGAGCCGCGCCTCAGAATGGCACGCACTCTGGCAGCAATCTCTCTGGGGCTGAATGGCTTAGTGACGTAGTCGTCACCGCCTAGCTCAAGGCCAAGAATACGATCAACCTCAGAGTCTCTGGCAGTAAGAAATAGCAATGGAAGCCCAGAGTTTTTTCTGATTGCTTTGCAGAGGTCGAAGCCCGACATGTCTGGTAAGCCGACATCGAGAATGGCGAGCTGAAATGAATCATCTAGGACCTTCAGTGCGGAACAGCCTGTAGTCGTGTGTAATACCTCGAAGTGCTCAGTTTCCAGCGCGTAGATCAGGTTTTCCGCAATGGATCTCTCGTCTTCGACTAATAAAATTTTTGGCATGGGTAAATATTAGGGTTACAACGAAAACTTCCCAACACCAAATATCTTGGATCGTAGGATAAACCACTCGACAGCTTGAATTTACGCCACTAGTTTGTGACCCGATTACAAATTAACAATACTTTATGAAAACGAAACATAAATCCATTTCCCTTGCATTGGCAGGAATCATATCTGCGGGACAAGTCTGCGCACAAGCACCGGCTCCGCCGTCAATTCCAATGCCGCCAGCCGCACCAAAAATATCAAAAGAAGAAGCCTTTAAGATTGGCTCATACGTACTGGGTCACCAGCAGGGTCAAGGTTTGAATGGAGCAGGATTTGGAGAGAATGAGTTCAATACGGACGAGCTTTTAAGAGGGCTTATGGCTGGGCTCAAGGGTGAGAAGCCAGAAATTTCAGAAGAAAAAATGCGTGCAGCGATGCAAATGTTACAAGGCCTTGCTAAGGATCGCGCCGACAAACTTGCCCAAAAAAAATTGGCTGACAACAAAGCCTTCCTTGATACCAATGGAAAACGTGAAGGGGTCAAAACGACCTCCAGCGGCTTGCAATACGAAATCATTAACAAAGGGAGCGACAGAAAATACGTTGCTCCTGCAGGCGGCGCACAGGACACTGGCACCAAATTTGTCCTTCACTACAAAGGTTCGCTTATCAACGGTGAAGAGTTCGATAGCTCCATCAAACACCAGCCTGATGGTAAGCCTGCCGAATTTACTTTGCAGGTTGTCCCTGGGTTTGCTGAAGCACTTCAAACAATGCCAGTAGGCGCCAAGTGGAAAATTTTCATTCCATCCGCGCTGGGTTACGGGGCATCACCCAGAGGTCCTGGAGGACCCAACAGCGTGTTGATTTTCGAAATCGAACTGATTGATATTAAGTCAGCGCCTGCCGCACCTACGATTCAGCCAAGCCCACCAGCACGCGCAAGAGCCAGTGCCACTACACCTCCCGTGCAAGTTCCCGCTCCACCCAAGCCAACCTCGAAGAAAAAGCCATAATAAATTCAAGGGTTGCTCTGTGGCACAATTTAACCAAGGCTACCCTGACGATTTGGGGTAGCCTTTTTTGATATTTCCGGCTCAACGATCAATTACCAATTAATATGTACCGCACAGGAATAGGATATGATGTTCACCAATTTGCTGAAGGTCGCCCGTTGATTTTGGGTGGCGTTGAAATACCGCATAGTCATGGTTTGTCAGGGCACTCAGATGCTGATGTGTTGAGTCATGCGATTGCGGACGCAATTTTAGGTTGTCTTGGATTAGCTGATATTGGTTATTATTTCCCACCAGATGACGATAGTATCGAGGGTATTTCTTCGCTTAAGATTTTGGAAAAGTGTCGTGAGCTTGGTGATGAGAGAGGTGCAGTCATTCAGAATATTGATTCCACGATGATTGCAGAGGCACCAAAGGTATTGGGCTATGCTGAGGAAATGAAAATAAACATAGCGTCTGCTCTCGGAATTATGTCCAGCCAGGTAGGAATCAAGGCGACAACAAATGAGACCATGGGCTTTGTTGGCCGCAAGGAAGGTATCGCCGCGCTGGCATCTGCTATGATCAAGCTTCCTGAGTAATTTACACGATGGCAAAAATTCCAGACTTGCCAAAAAATGAACGTCCGCGTGAGCGATTGGCGCGTTTGGGCGCGTCTTCAGTCAGTGATGCCGAGTTGCTCGCTATATTTCTTAGAGTGGGTGTCAAAGGCAGTAGTGCGATAGAGGTGGGTAGAAAATTACTCAAAAAACATGGGAGCCTGAGTGAGCTTGGAGGTCTGACAGTAAAAGAGCTCTCATTGGAGCATGGATTAGGCCCTGCGAAGGCAGCTCAGCTGCTTGCGGCATTTGAGCTAGGTGCCCGCACTGCGAATGAAAAGATGGCTCGGACTCCAATGAGTAGCTCGGACGCTATTTACGATGCCGTTGCACCAAGAATGGCATACGAGCGCAAAGAACATGTTCTTATCATATTATTGGATAGTAAGTTGTGTGCCACTCGAATAATAGAACTCAGTGTTGGTAATGCAAACATGGCACTTTGCGAACCACGTGATGTGCTACATCATGTGCTAATCAATTGTGCGTCTGCATTTGTATTAGTTCATAATCATCCTTCCGGTGATCCCAGCCCGAGTAAGCAAGATATCCATTTAACACGAAACCTCGCTGAGGCATCCAGTATCCTGCGTGTTCGCTTCGTTGATCATATGATCATTGGAAGGCCTGCAGATAATCGAGCCCAACCGTATTACTCATTTGCATCAAACGGAAGAATCTAACAAATTTTAATAAGTAAAAAATCGCACAACTATGAATTATTTATCTGTTATTTTCTCATTCATAATTGTGCAGGCTGTCGAAGCGAAGCTGCCTAACATTGTTTTTATTCTCGCTGATGATCTGGGATACGGAGAATTAGGATGTTACGGGCAGGAAAAGATTATTACCCCTGTTATTGATCAGCTTGCTGCTGAGGGGATGAAATTCACTCAGCACTACACGGGTGCACCGGTCTGCGCTCCTGCCCGATGTGTGCTGATGACCGGCAAGCATTTAGCGCATGCGGAAATTCGTGGCAACCGCGATTCTGGTAATGGGAAAACTTTCCCTGGTCAGTGGCCGATCACGGCTGATGCCTTAACCATCGCTGAGGTACTAAAAAAAGCTGGCTACACGACTGGTGCGTTTGGTAAGTGGGGGCTTGGGCCTTCTGGCTCGTCTGGAGATCCTAACAAGCAAGGGTTTGACAATTACTATGGTTTTAACTGCCAACGAAATGCACATAGTTTTTACCCTCCGTTTCTTGATTGTGATGGAAAAGAGCTTTCTGTTAACAAGAACCCTATCCTTGGACATATCAAAAAACTCAAGGGTGAGGTCAACGCAGCTGATTACCGCGATGAAAACTATGCCCCCGACTTGATTCTGGCTGAGTGTCTCAAATTTATTGACTCTAATAAAGACAAACCCTTTTTCCTGTATTTGCCGTTTGTGGAACCTCATGTCTCAATGCATCCTCCCCAAGTGTGGGTCGACAAATATCCCAAGGAATGGGACAAAGAGCCCTATCGTGGAAACCGTGGGTATATTCCCCACCCGCGTCCTCGCGCTGGTTATGCAGCAATGATTTCAGATCTCGATGAACACATAGGCAAAGTGCTTGACCGGCTAAATAAGCATGAGATTGCAGATAATACTCTTGTAATTTTCACGTCTGACAATGGCCCGACTCATGATGTAGGTGGTGTCGACACCCAATTCTTCAACTCGACTGGTGGACTTCGCGGACGTAAGGGAAGTTGTTATGAAGGTGGTATTCGCGTGCCGACGATCGTTCGCTGGCATGGCATGATAAAGCCGGGAAGTTCAACTAATGCGGCAAGTTATTTTCCAGACTGGTTTCCTACTCTTGCTGCAGTTGGTCGGGCTACTTTGGATGATGCACCGAATGGAAATCTTGATGGCGTATCGCTATTACCGGTGCTTATGGGCGGGAAAATACCGAAGCGGCATGAGCCAATGATCTGGGAGTTTAGTGGCTATGGAGGAATTGTTGCTATTCGTGATGGTAAATGGAAGGCGTTGCGACGTGGATTAAAAAGAGAAAAAGGGCCATCGCCATGGGAATTATACGATCTTGAGACTGATCGAAACGAGCAAAACGACCTCGCTAAGAAAAACCCTAAAATCGTCAAGCAGCTAGAAAAAAGATGGTTGCAAACACGCGTTGGTGAACCTCATTTTGCGCTGCCATTGATAGAAAATCATCGTGGTAAGTAGGAAGCTCTGTATTTCATGGCTGATAGTAGCTTTAACATTTGAGATCTGATCTATTCTGGATAGCATACTTCTATGCCCAAGATTCATCCAAGTGCGATTGTAAGTGAGCAAGCTGAGCTGGCTGATGACGTGACCGTCGGAGCCTTCACCATTATTGATGCTGGGGTTAAGATAGGTATGGGGTGTAGGATTGGTGCTCAAGCTTGGATCACTGGAGGTGCTACTATGGGTGAGGGAAATTGTGTTGGCTATGGTAGCATTATTGGTGCTGAGCCACAGTCGATAGGATTTGATCCAAAGACGAACAGTAGTGTTGTGATTGGATCAAATAATAATATTCGTGAGTATGTTACTATTCACCGTAGTATCGAAGAGGGGGAATGCACGATAGTAGAGGATAAAAATTATCTAATGACGGGGGTGCATCTTGCGCATGACGTGAGAATGGGTAGTCATAACAGTTTAGCTAATAATGTATTACTCGCGGGCCATATTAAGATGGGCGACCACATTTTTCTTGGGGGTGGGGGAGGATTTCATCAGTTCATACACATTGGATCTTATTCAATCGTTCAGGGAAATGCTGTGGTGAGTCTTGATGTTCCGCCGTTTTGTATGGCACATGGACGCAACGAATTGGCTGGACTTAATGTAATAGGTCTTCGCCGTGGGGGGTTTACCCCAGAGGAGCGCTCTGATATAAAACGTGCTTACAATCTCTTGTTCCGAGGTGGTGATAACCTCACTGAGGCACTAGCCGTGGCTGATGAGAGAACTTGGACGGATGTTGCAAAAACACTCCTTCATTCAGCACGTCATGCATCGCGTAAAGGTCTCATGCAACGCGCATAAGTTGATTGATCGTCCTTAAACTGTAGTTTAGCCAACCAATTTTTACACGCCGTGTGCCTATAAGGTTCTATACTAAATTACTTACCAGCTTTGTTTGTATTTTAGAATTCCCTCGGCAATTCCCTCGGCGAGTGATTGTCGGAACCACGCTTTTTTCATCCGCTCCCGCTCTTTTCTGTTGGAAACAAAACCACCCTCAACGAGTATAGCTGGATATTTTGAGTTACGAATGACGTAAAAGCGTGCATATTTAGCTCCACGATTTGGAGTGCTTAATTTGCTGGTGATGCCCCTCTGGACATGGTTGGCGAGTTTCTTGCCTTCTGATCCGTGATAGAAAGTCTCTAACCCGCTGGCCTCCCTCCTCCATGCGTGATTAAAGTGAATGCTAACAAAGATTGACCTGCTGTAGCGTTTGCCAATTGCGACTCGTCTAGGCAATGAAATAAATACATCGCTGCGGCGCGTCATTTTCGTGCTAATGCCACGTTGTTTGAGGATATACTCAAGTCGCAGAGCTGTATCGAGCGCGAGGTGTTTCTCATAAACTTTTCCTGAGTTTCCTCCTTTGTCGTGGCCGCCGTGTCCCGGGTCGATAACGACATAACGAAAGCTCTTGGCTTGCGTTGTGCCTACTAGTAATACGATTAAGGTGATACAGGCTAACAAGAACCTGTGCGTTTTTCTGGAGATCATGCGATGGCTTAGGCTCGTCTATGTTGTGAATAGGTTAATTTCTATATGTAAATGGAGGCCGCTCGGAAATGTTGCGAATTTTTTTCCGCTGTGCTGCTTCGGCTTCAGGGTTAAAAGGTATGGCCCCTGCTACAACCACGTTATCGTTTAGCAGGTAAAGTCTTGGGTCGCCGCCTGACTTCCCTCGTTTATGGTGGCTGATAGAGAGCAAACGGCCATTTGGAGAAATGGTAACATGTGTAAAAATTGCAGGTCTTACTTGGTAAAGTGCATGCATGTTATTTGCGCTGTCCAGAGTTCCCGTTGGTTTGCGCAGCATGATTACATTTCCCAGTGGTATGGTGGCAATGTGTAACCCTGAATTTGCTGAAGAAACCTGAGCGTATAGTTCAAGGGCGCGATTACCTGAAAAAGTGAGAAGTTTATATTCACGTATTTCACCAGGTGCCTCTGGAATGCCGGCGCGTTGTGTCCAGATGGGACGTCCTCCGGTGATATTAAATTGATCACGGTTGGAGCTAAATCCGCTACGAGTTGGTCCAGGCATATTCACTGTAGCAGTACAGGTGTAATTCCCCATACGACCAAGTGAGTAGGTAGAATTGATGTTGATGTTGCGAGATACGGTTTGTCCCGCTGGGATAACGACTGGTTTGTAATTCATACGCCGTGCGGGGGAAATTGCTTTGCCGTTAGATACCAGATGAAAGTTTAACCATGGACGTGCGTTGTTTCCTCGGAAGACTAGTTCTTTGCCAGCATGATTAGTGATGTAGAGCGTGGCTGTAACGGGTTCGTTCAGAATGTAGCTTTGTTTGCTCATCTCCAGCCTGAGGTCAATTTGTGCCTGTACACGTGCCCCTGCAAAAAATACGATTGCAAGTATGACTAAGTTTGCGAAACCAAGAAGTCTGCTACTGGGCTGGTAGCTTAGATTAGTTTTAGTCAAGATGTTCAAATTCATAGATGTGCTTAAGACTAGGCGTTTCTATCTTTGGCGTCAACCATACAACCTTACACCTAAGGTGTTGAGCCAAGTGTTCGGAAGCCAAGGTCGGATCTGCGCAGACTGCGATCGTCTACCCATTCTATGGCGCGCACTCCGTAGTGAGGTTTTAGATACGATGCGCCACAAATGACATACCGTGCTGGTTGACTGGGATCGGCCGAGTTGAGGCTGCGTTTTCTGGTCCACTCACTGACATTACCAGCCAGACCGTAGATTGATTTTTTTGTTTTTTCGGCACGGTCGACTGGTAGCCAGCCGCTTGGCTTAAGCTCCTCTGGATCGTCACTTGATGTGCAGGCTGCATACCACTCTTCGCGGGTAGGTAGACGACGCCCCATCCATTCGGCATAAGCGTAAGCGTCCCACCAGTCGACCCCTACGATGGGATAGTTCAGATCTATTTTTAAGTTTTTCCAAAGACTGCCTTCTTTGGCGGCTGAGTGCAGTGCAGACCAGTCATCCGGTTCATGTGATTTTTTCTCGGCCGGCTGGTCCTCATGTTGAAACACATTTTTATTTTCCTCGTTTAACAGGCTAAGAGCATCAAGAAATTCGGCATACTGGTTAATAGTGACCTCATGGGCATCGATTGAATATTGACGTAATCTGACATTGAAGCCGTTTGGCCCCGCATACTTGCCTGCTGGAATGAGCACCATATTGGGTAGTGCACGAGCTGTTGGATTTGTTTTGGTATTAGTAAAAAAATATACAAGTCCTGTAATGACGGCGATTACTGTTGTGGCGATGAGTATTTTGTTAGGCAAATTACGGTTAGCCTCGCTAGACATACGCATAGTTGGACTTTGAATACTTTTTGATACAATTGGCTGAGTAAGTTGTCGCTCAACTTCGTCGGCTAAGTCGTGAATTTTTTTCCAGCTGAGTGGCAGGCTGCGCCCTAGATCCCGCATATAGTTTAACAACGATATGGTGCGAGTAGATCCTGGTTTTCCATGTTCGATTATATCATAAAATAGTTGCCCGATGAGCTGCTTATCCTGAGTCGACACATTGTGATCTATTTTTCCACTGACTGCCATGTTGGCGATTCTGCAATGAAATAAGTCATCAATAAAAATATCGTGTTGAGAGATTGGGCGTGACCTTATGTCCCGATCCTCTAGGTATTTGCATGCACTGGCGATGTTTCGTAGGACGCGTACGACATGCACGGGTGAAATTCTTTTACTCTCATCACAGAAGTTACTCAGGGTGAGCCCGTTGAGTTTTTCCATTGCAAAAAAACAATATTTTTCATCATTAACGGCTTCCAAAACGGAGCCTATTAGTGGGTGGTCAAGAGACGCTTTCGTACGCACATCATTAATGAAGCTTGCCCTTAGATTTTTGTCGTTGGCTAGGCATACATTTGCACTGCTTAGAATTACTTCACGCTGAACCGACTGTTGAGTTGCTTGCCACAATTGTGTGTTGGTGCCTCTGGCAAGAAGTTCACCAACCATGTAATCACCTACCTGAAGGCCTGCATTAAGGCTATTCTCTTGTTCGCTCACTATGACAAATTATTGTGTTCAAACAATGTTGGGTTTATTCTGGTTTTATGGCAACAGTAATGGCGTACGATGTTAATTTTTTGTAGATCTATGAGAAATATGACTAGCGGGAGGGTAGCGGAGGATTGATACCAGAGCCATAATTGTTCCTGCTAGGAAGAAGGCCTTCGGTATCAGATGGAAGCCAAGGATCAGGTTCTAGATCCAAATTGCGTGAGTTTGTCTTGTTGCTGTGGACGCTGTTGAGGTGACCAGGTGATGCTTGTTGATCGATAATTTTGCTTTTGTAAAGTAACACGACGACACAGCCGTAAAATTGCCTGCGTCCAAGCAGGTGGTCATTTACTTGATCACCATCGGGAATGGTATAATCGATAATGAAAGTTTCCTCGTTACCAGGCTCACGCCAGTCCACTTTGTTGTCCGCCCAGTTGCGAGTAAAACTTGAGCTTTCAAGAGCTTTTTTGATCTCCCCGCTAGTAAGTTTATCATAGAAATGTGCTTGAATTTCAACATCTTCTACATCGATCGGTTTGTCCGGTCGGGCCAGCAGCGTAATCGTGCAGGCCGCTTGTTTACCGTCGCCACTTGGACGAATTTTCATGGGTCCTATAGCAATATCGTTTAGTCTAGCTCTCCAAGTATCCATTCCTTTGGTGAGCTTGCGTGCAGAGAGATGGTAGTAAATTCCTGCCTGAATACCGCGTTGCTGAATTTTTTGGTAGTGATCGGCTGCCTTGGAGAAAATGCCCATATCTTCAAACAGCAGGGCTTTTTGATAGATGACCGCGGATTCCGATGGGTCGATACGTTCTGCTTCATCAAGCTTAAGCATCGAGCGCATCATATCGCCACTCATGCGAAGCTTTCGTGATTCCTCAACAAGGCGCTCGACTTGTGGATCAGCAATCACCGGATATTTGGAAGTTTCTGCCGCAATGCTGGGTGTAACATTGGGGATAACGGTGGAGACGAGAGGTGGTTCCCCAGTATGTTGTATCGCGGTTTCTGCACCACTGTCATAGCTGGCAAGAATTTCTTTCAAACTACGTGGTTCGATCAGCCCGACGGGTGCGGGTAATCCTGGTAATGGCAGGGCTGTTTTATTTTCAGGCTGGCTATGGCGTACGGCAAGTGCTGTGCCAATACTAATGAGCTGGGCAAATGCTATTAATGCCATCAGCCAGCAGGCGATAGTGAATGTATGGCGTGATGTGCGGCTTGGTGATGCCTGTGTGCCATCTTCAGGAGGCTCGCTCATGAGTTTCATAGGTGTTCTAAGAAGCTGACAATCAATGGTTCAACTGTCAATGAAGGAAACATTTGAGCCCTCTTGTGGTAATACTATTTGGGCTTTAGGCAATCTGCACTTGCGCATCAGCTAGTTTGCCTTTTCATTTGTTTCGTAATGTCCGTCGTGCCCGACATCCTGGATCAAGCCCGCCCGCCGTGTCGGGTGGATATTTGTATGGAGCCTGCTCAGGTAGCAGCCGCGCTTAGGCATCTGCCGGGGCTGGTATTTTTTGATAGCTCAGGGAACCTTCCTCCACACACTCATGCACCCATATCGATCATCGCGGCGCGCCCTGTGGAAACCCTCACGGGTGTAATTCACAATAGGCAAGACTTGGACTATCTGCGTGACAAGTTGGCAGACTACCAAACGCACTATCCTTCGTTTGGTTTCCCGATGGGTGCCGCCTGTGGCTGGATCGATTACGAAGGTGATTACTGTTTTGGCATCTATCCTGAGATGCTTGTGTATCAACACGACCGCAACCAGTGGTGGCAATGCGGTAATTTAGCAGATAAGATTTCTGCCTCGCCGACAGAAGAGTCAAAACCTCCAACGATCAGTAATTTTAGTGCGTCTACGACACAAGGTGAATACGAACAAAGTGTCGCGCGTATTCAAGAATACATTGCGGCAGGAGATATCTACCAAGTTAACCTAACACAACAATTTCGTGCTGTGTGTGGAGACGGCTCGTTCTTTTCTCTCTACCAACAATTACGAAAACTCAGTCCATCCCCGCTCGCAGCATGGATGGATCTGGGCGGGCGTGAAATCCTTTCCTCATCGCCAGAAACATTTCTGCGAATGAGTGGGCGTAGTATAGAGACGCGTCCGATTAAGGGAACTCGTCCGAGGGGGCACGATGAGGCAAGCGATCGTGCGGCCGCGAAAGAATTGTTAGAATCTGAAAAAGAGAATGCGGAACTGGTCATGATTACTGATTTGGAACGTAACGATCTGGGTCAGGTTTGTGATTTTGGAACGGTTCGCGTGGCGGATATGCTTGCGCTTGAGAAACTGGAACAGGTTTTTCATTTGGTGTCCACTGTAACAGGCACGTTGAGAGAGGATGTCGATCACCTGCAAGCACTCGCGGCGTGTTTTCCCGGAGGGAGTATCACAGGTGCGCCCAAAAAGCGTGCCATGGAAATCATTGCCGAGTTAGAACCTGTCGCAAGAGGTCTCTACACGGGCGCGATGGGATACATCGGATTCAACGGTGAGAGCCAGTTCAATATTCCTATCCGGACGCTCGTCAAAGAAGGAGAAACACTCGATTACCATGTGGGTGCAGGGATCGTTGCTGACTCCGATCCGGCCGCCGAATACCGAGAGACGCTTGATAAAGCGAAAGGAATTCGGTTGGCGATTGAGCAGATGCGTTAGCTGTCCATATACATCTAATACTCATCAGAAAGTCGCAATCATCAAGACGCCTAACAGTATTAGGTCATTCATCATATTCTTGTTTTCCTGCGGTGTCAGCCAAGAGACCTAGATATTGTTATGACGATTGTATGCTACCTTGAGGTTCAGATACACTTGTTAAATTGCTATTTCACTAATTAGCACTCGACCAAATGATCTGGTGGAATAATATTAATTATGATGAATCTCGCACGTAATTTTTTGATCTGTTTGACTTTGCTAATGCTTCCATCTTGTTCACTCATTAGTGGACTTTTAAAATTGCCGGTCAATATCCTTAAAGGAGCGGGTAACATCGTGGGTATCGGTCTTACTGATGCGCCGGCACAGCCGGTTACTGGGGAGCAAGATAAACAGGCTTCTCAAGCTGTAGGTATTGGTACGGATACCGTGCCCAATAAGACTCCAGTCGAATAAAAAACGCGGTATGCCAAATGGCAAACCGCGTTGAATTGAACGTTCGAAAGGTCTAGCTGCATCCGCACCCACCGCCGCAGCACTTTGAAGCGGCGAAGTTTTCTGCAACCACATCCCAGTTGACGACATTCCAGAATGCCGCAATGTAGTCGGGGCGACGGTTCTGGTAGTTGAGGTAGTAAGCGTGCTCCCAAACGTCGAGTCCGAGGATTGGCTTGCATCCGCAGGCGCCAGCAAACTCGCCCATGAGTGGGTTGTCTTGGTTAGCAGTGGAGGATACAGCAAGTGAGCCGTCTTCTTTGGTGCCGAGCCACGCCCAGCCGGAACCGAAGCGAGTAGCTGCTGCTTTGGCAAATGCCTCCTTCATGCCGTCGAGCGATCCGAAGCTAGCATCGATGGCTGCAGCAAGGTCGCCGGATGGTGCGGAGGCACCACCGGGAGCGATGGATTTCCAGAATAGCGAGTGGTTGAAGTGACCGCCACCGTGATTACGAACGGGGGTCTGGATGTCGGCGGGAACCTTATCGAGGTTCTGGATCAGAGCTTCCACGGAAACTCCTTGCAGGTCGTCATTGCCATCAAGCGCGCCATTTAGGCCAGCGACGTAGGCGTTGTGGTGCTTGCTGTGGTGAATCTCCATGGTGCGAGCATCGATGTGCGGCTCCAGAGCATCGTAGGCATATCCTAAATCAGGTAATTCGTGGGACATAGTATTTTTTCTTGGGTATGAGTTGTCATTGTTTGCAGCTAAGATTATATCTGACTTGCTGATAACGTGCTCAATATGCCGTAGCACGGCATCATCGCAAGTAAAACCCTGTGTCATCTTATCCCCTCCCGATTTAAATCATGATCTCACCTGAAATTCTATCATTCGTCTATGCCGCCGTCGGGCTGGTTGCCGGCATCCTTGTCACTTGTCTGATTTGTTCCACCAAGCATAAGTCACGCGCAAGTATTGATGCGGAAAAACTAATTAACGAGCAGCAACGCACCGCAGAGTTGGGGGCGGAACTCGCGCAAATGAAAGCAAAGCATGATCTCCAACTGGCATCCGAGTTGACTTTGCGTCAGACGCAGACCGAGCTAGAAGTTCGCCTTCAGGAGGAAAAGAAGGCTGCTGCAGAGAAGCAAGCATTACTAGAAAAAGCTGAAACCCGGCTCACGGATACTTTTAAGGCACTATCCGCGGAGACGCTGAAATCTACCCAAGACCAGTTTCTTTCTTTGGCAAAAAACAGCCTGAAGGCGCAGCAGCAGGAGGCGAATAATGAATTGGAAAAACGCAAGGTTGCGGTTGAGTTGCTGGTTAAACCGATCTCACAAACATTAGAAAAAGTGCAAACTCAGATCTCTGAGACTGAGAAATTGCGTGAGGGCGATAAACAAGCGCTCAGGCAGCAGATTGTTCATATCACTGAGGCAAACATTGGATTGCAAAAAGAAACTCAAAAACTCGTCAAGGCACTGCGACAACCTACCGGTCGAGGCCAGTGGGGTGAAATGCAGCTGCGCCGTGTGGTGGAGATGGCGGGCATGCAAGAACATTGCGATTTTGAAACACAGACAACTACTACAAGTGATGATGGAAAACGTCTGCGTCCTGACCTCGTTGTCAAACTCCCGGGTGGTCAGCATGTTGTTGTTGATTCCAAGGCGCCGATGGATGCCTACCTTGATGCCATCGAAGCTGATGATGATGCAGTGCGTGAAACTGCGCTTGCTCGTCACGCTCAACAAGTTCGTACGCACATTCAACAACTTGGCAGTAAAAAGTATCAGCAACAATTTGATACCACGCCGGAGTTTGTCGTGCTCTTCCTCCCCAGCGAGGCATTTTTCTCCGCCGCTCTTAGCGAGGATTCGAGTTTGATCGAGAAGGGTGTTGATCAAAACGTTATCCTCGCCACACCAACCACATTGATCGCCTTATTGCGTGCTGTTGCATTTGGTTGGAGGCAAGAAGCGTTGGCGCAGAATGCACGTGAAATTTCTGCGTTGGGTAAAACACTCTATGAACGCTTGGGCACCTTCGCGAGCCACCTAACTAAGGTGGGTAAAAACTTGGAAACTACTGTCAAAAATTACAATAGTGCGGTTGGTTCCTTCGAAAGATCGGTCATTCCTGGTGCCAGAAAATTCCCTGAGCTTGGGGCTGTATCTGAGGATACAAAACTCTCTGAACTTGGTGCCGCTGAGGCTGTTCCGCGGCAGCTTCATGCTGATTTACCAGCCCCCGTTGAGGAGATAATCCCCGCAGGTGAGGAATTTGCCATCACCGATACGGACGACGCTAAAACCGATGCTGATGCTTTTGGCTTTGAAGGTTTTACAGATCCAGAACCCGAGGGAAAACCCGATAGTCAATCTGCCGCCGACGATTTAAGATCTGCCTTTGAGTAGGCAGCATGAACTTGTTTTCTGTCTGGGTAGTCTATTTTAAATTACTACTATTTGAGTAAGAAAATATGTCGTCAAAAACTAACACCCGAGGTCGCCGTATTGCGGTTTTTCTGAGTATCGTAATTAGTGTCGCGATTCTGATTGCTCTGGGTCTAAGGCTCGATTGGAAAATTCTTGTTACTGAGTTTGGTAAAGTAAAATGGATATATGTTCCGTTGCTGATCGGGATCACGCTACTGACATTTTGGATCAGAGCAATTCGCTGGCGGCATCTAATTCCATCCGGCGAAAACGTATCACGCATTTCTTTGTTTGAAGCGACCATGGTCGGATTCACTGCGACATTTGTTCTGCCGTTACGCGTTGGAGAAATCGTTCGTCCGTGGGTCTTGAGTAGGTGGCAACCAGTCAAGTTCTCAGTTGGGCTTGCAAGTGTGGTAATTGAACGCGCATTTGATGCACTGACATTAATTGGTTTGTTGGGTGTGACGATTAGCCAGTTTGAATCGGTTCCACCTCTGGTATCTGCTGGTGCTAAGGTCATGGCTATTCTGGCTGCTGCGGTCCTTGTGGTCATGATCGCTGCATATCTTGGCTCAAGTCAGCTGATCCGGCTGGGTGAGCGGATGATCGTTGCTATGCTTGGGAAAAAATTCCCTATTTTGGCAAAAAATCTGGTGGATATGGTAGAGGATTTTCTTGTTGGGCTACGCGGCATTTCTAGTGCCAGAGATCTTATCTGGTCGGTTCTGTGGTCGATGACTCTGTGGGCGCTTCTAGTAGCACTCTATCAGGTTGGCTTATGGACTTTCGGTGTCACACCATCCTGGTGGGTGGGTGCTGCAGTCTGTGTAATGATCGCGCTGGCGGTGGCGGCCCCTGGGGCTCCCGGATTTGTTGGTACCTTTCAACTCGGCTGTGTGGTTGGTTTGACCATCTTTGGACATACCGAGGAACTTGCTGTGGCATACTCGATTGTCTTACATGCCCTGCAAATGATCACCGTGGTTGTTTTGGGGTTTCTTATCTTAAACCGGCGCGGACTGCATATTGCAGATGTGGCGAAGGACGCTAGTTCGGGCTAATCGTATGTAAAACGCCATCACGCTCGACGAATACAGTAGTTAAATGCCGATCTTGTGATGGTGCTAGATCGATTTTAGTATCATTCATTAACATGAGCGCTGTGGACCAGGCATCTGAAAAAGCCGCTGAGGAACTTCGTGCCCAGATTCTTGTTGGAGCATGATTTGATAAATCATTAGCCCTGTCAGCGCTGACGATATGGCTGCCTTGAATTGTTGTGCCGGAGGCGCTGATGGATGCATTTTTTAAATCTATGCGTAGTGTATCGTTTACTCCTGATAGGTCGATAGGCCAGCTATGCCTGCCGAGCGCGAGATGGGTGCTGGCACCAGCAGAAAGGAGGGCACCGTCGATATCCCATTCCTTCAAATACAAGGCAAGCTGGTCGAGGGTGAACCCTTTACCGATACCGCCAAGATCAATCACACGGCCAGGCTTGATACAGGTGACCACGGCTTTGTCTGGATCAATACTCAGCTGACCCACGGGTTCGGGAAGTTCTCCGTCCTGCTTGGTCTTTCGGTGTTCAATCATTGTTCCCAGCGTCGGGTTAAAAAGTCCCGCAGTGTGAATACTGGCTTCCATGGCTTGGAGTAGACATTCGTGAGCCTCCTCGCTGATACTCAACGTTTCACCTGCCTGCATGTGATTGATTCGGAAAACATCACCACCGTCGTGGTATCGGCTGAGTTTCCGTTCTAGTTCGTCTATTCGTTCGATGCATTCGCATGCCAGACTCCGTAGAAGTTGCGTGTCAGCACCACACAAGCGAAGGTGATACGTCGTCTTCATCGCCTCATGATCAACGGCGTGATGAGTAGGGAATGATATTTTCTCAGGCATCGTTACTCGGCATTCATCCATTTATTCCAATGGTCTTTACGCAAATACATCATCACCGGCACATTTCTTCGGAGCGTGCGTGTTAAAGCAATATGGCTGTCCTTAAGCAAGACGCCAACCTCATCCTCGGTTTCCATCATCGCAAAAACTACCGGGCACTGTTTGATCGCCGGATCAGCATCGCGCCAATAGCCGATTGCTTGGTAGTCGCGCAGATACCAAGGCAGTGGCCAGTATTCGCTGCCAACCACGCCGATCGGTTCTAGCGATCGTATTGGTATCACCTCAGACATTTGTGCGAGCCATTCCCGCGCCGACTCGATGTTGCGGCTTGTCGGTGTGTAGGCATAGGGGTTTCGGGTATCGGTCTCAAACCTGCCTGCGGCGAATTTTGCCAGTCGATGCTGTTGGAAAATCACGCCACCTAACAATAATATTGCAATCGCTTGGGCCCGCATTTCCCAGCTGGTTACCCCCCGCATACTCAATCCTGCAAGCAGGCAGACGTGCGCCCATGGCAGGCACATCAGCCACGGTGTTTTGTAACTAATCATGCTATAAATCAGCAGGTGAAAAACTGCGGAGTAGGCGACAAACCTCACCGTATTCTCAAGCATGGCATTTTTTGTGCTCGGTAAGAAACTTCTCCCGACTGAGACCAAAGCAAGCAGGAAAACAAATCCCTCGTGCCACCAGATACCTCCCTTGGTCGGGACGATCATCATATTCAAGTAGTAGCCAAATGGCTTGTCGTGCCCCGCAGTTGTCTTGTAGACAAAAAACGTTTTCACCGCATCCCACACGCCGCTAGGATTCGTCAGCCCGTCCGAGTAAAACCATCCGGCGCTGAGCGTTCCGCCGACAACAAATGACGCGACTGAGATGCGGTAACTTTTCCAGTCGATCAGTAATGCCATGCTGGCACGCCAATTACATAGGGCGATGATACCAGCCGCTGCTGACCAGGCGATAATGCTGATGGCGAAGGTTTCCTTGGTAGCAAACATCAGGCCGATAACAAAACCGATGGTTCCGAACTTGAAGATCCGTGACTTAAAGCTAACAAAAAATAAGATCACGGCAAGTAAGCCAAGCATCGCGAGCATCATTTCGTGGATAAACATACGGCTGTAGTAGGCGAGCAGTGGAGATGTCGCCAACAGCACGGCGGCGGCAAGCACCGGAATATCACCGAATCGCCTGCGCCAGAGAAAGGGCACAGCCACCAGTAACATACCGGAGATAACTGGCACTAGTCGCAGGGTGTGTTTGGTCATCCGTTGCCAGCTGGATTCATCTTTGATCCGGCAAACTGTGGCGGCGGCGGAGCTGAGAAGTGGCCCGTGGTTATGCACTGGGTTAAACTGATAATCACGCTTGGGATTGACGCGGCTTTCGGTAATACGCGCCCCGGTGGCCTCATCGAAGTGAAACGCCCGCTTTTCAAGGTTATCGATGCGCAACATCGCGGCCAGTGACAACACACATGCCCAACAAAGAATAAGCCAGACTTTACTTGCGCAAATTTCCATTAGTTGAAAGAATAGTAAACAAGAACGTGTTTACATGCCAATGCTGGAAAAGGAAGATCAAAGCAAACATAACATCAAAGGAACAATTCTTTTGGTGACACCGGTCTGGAAGGATTCCAGCAGGCTGGCGGTGTTTGGCAGGGAGCTCGCTAACCACCTTGCGGGATGTGAATACAATCTGGAGTGGATGATTGCCGACGACGGCTCAGGATCTGATGAATGTAACCGACTTACATTGCTACACGACGAACTGAGAGAAACGTATCCGAATATGAGCCTTCACTTTGCAGACGCACACTGTGGCAAGGGTTCTGTGGTGCGGGAAGCATGGGCGCAGCGACCCGATGCCAACTGGTATGTCTTTGTCGATGCTGACGGTAGCCTCCCGCCGGCCGAGCTGACGCGAGTCCTT
>JABHEX010000122.1 GCA_018676385.1 Akkermansiaceae bacterium | reverse complement strand
GTGCAGCTGACAACTAATAAAGCTGACGTCGTAGATGCCATATGGTCAATCGGCGGAGCCCGCGGATGGCCTAGCATGACATGGGCATGGAAATTACGTGGACTGATGGATAAGTTTGTTGGCGGTATCGGTATGCGCCGTGGCAGGCGTGACTCCACCGATCTCAAACCAGGCGATGCTCTTGATTTTTGGCGTGTCGTTCTCACCGACAAGAAGGCAGGGCGGCTTATCCTTTTTGCTGAAATGAAACTTCCCGGTGAAGCTTGGTTAGAGTTTTATATTTCTAAAGACAGCCTAGTGCAAACAGCAACATTCAGACCCCTCGGGTTATTTGGCCGGCTCTACTGGTATCTAACATTTCCTTTTCATCTTATCTTATTCCCCCGCATGGCACGCAAGCTCGCCAAGGGGTGGCCAACACCTTCAACAAACACTAAATCATGAAATCAATCCTCATCATAGGCGGCAACTCAGGCATCAGCGAAAAACTAGCCCAGCAACTTCAGCTGTCTGGACATCAGGTTCTCACTGCATCCCGAGAACCTTCCGCATTTACTCATCAAACATATGACGTCTCCTCAGGCGATAAATTAGTCATCCCTGATCAGCTTGACGCCTTAGTCTACTGCCCTGGCTCAATCACACTGAAACCATTTAACAGCTTGAGCCGTGAAGAAATGCTCGCCGAGTTTGAGTTAAATGCTCTGGGCGCCGCCACCACAATACAACAAGCACTACCCGCTTTGCGAAAATCTGCCGCAGCCTCGGTTGTTTTGTTTTCCACCGTTGCTGTGCAGACAGGTCTTCCATACCATGCATCCATAGCCATGGCAAAAGGTGCTATCGAGGGTCTAACACGTTCACTGGCAGCAGAGTTGGCACCCAAAATCAGAGTGAATGCCATCGCCCCATCACTAACGGTAACACCACTGGCAGAAAACCTTGTAAATACGGATGCAAAATGTCAGGCGTCAGCCGATCGACATCCTCTTAAACGCATCGGTGATCCTGAGGAAATCGCCAGCCTTGCAGCATGGCTTGTTTCCGATGCATCACGCTTCGTCACTGGACAAATCATCCATGCCGATGGCGGATTGGGCAGCGTCCGCACGCTATAATTATTTACCACGCAAATCACTCATCTGGATGGCAGTAAACTCATTACTCATCCAGTCAATATTAGTCGTGGTTATCAGCTTCTGTGCATCTTGTGGTAACTCCCCCATCAATGAGTTCCTCCGATCTGGATCAAGCTCACCAAAAATATCATCAAGCAAATACACCGGCAATTCTCCAGTTCGCTTACTTAACAGCTCTCCCTGCGCCAACTTAAGAGCCAACGCCATAGTGCGCTGTTGCCCCTCACTCGCATATTCATTTGCCGCCATCCCATTGATCGATAAACGCACGTCATCACGGTGCGGCCCCGCCACCGTCTGACCAAGTCTGCGCTCGCGTTCAGATGTCATTTCCAGGCTTTCTCTTAGGTTATCACCAGCTCCTGCGACATATTCCATTCTTACACGCTCATCGCAGGCGCTCACAGCGGATTGTGCTTCTGATGCCGCCGGCCCAAGCGCAACCACCAAATCTCTTCGCGCATCAGTAAGAAAATCACCATGTTGCACTAACAGCTCAGTGTAAGCAGCGATCTCGCTATCACGATCACCACCCGTCACATGGCGGTCTTTTAGCAAAATATTACGCGCTTTCAAAACCCGTGCGTATCGGTTCAGGTTATCTCGGTAGTCGTGATCAAGCTGGCAGCCCAAAAAGTCAAGATACCTGCGCCGCACACTTCCTGATCCACGCACTAGTTGCAGATCATCATTTCCCATCCACACCACCAGCCCACCACCACGAAGGTAGTCCGCTTGTTTAAGCACCGCGTCATCATCCACCTTCATTCCCACACCCTTGCCCCGCGCATAACGCACCTGCAGTGCACTACCCCAACAGTTGCCCGCCACACCAAACCCTGAAGTCTCGACTTTCACCAAACTCCCCATCCGCTTACTGCGCGGTGACTGCAAACGAACCAACACACAGACCGCTTCTAAAATGGAGGTCTTCCCCTGCGCATTCGCCCCAACCATCACAGCCCCGGACTCAGGAAACTCCAACGCCAATGCGTCAAAGCAACGAAAATTCTGCAGGCGTAGTGTCGAGATCACGTTGTGATATTAAGTTTTAAGAACAAAACTCCAAACTCCAAATTCGCAATTCTACCGCCTCACTTTTCCATCACCGATTCACCACCCTGATTTCCCTATTCATTACCAGTTGCCATTGTGTTCTTCATCGCTATGATTTCTCGCATGAAAAGTTTCATACTCTGTCTCGTAGCAGGCCTCACACCATTCGTGTTGCTCCATTCAGCATTCGCTGAGAGCACTACCGCCCAGCAGGCCGATAAACCCACCACTACCCAAAAACCATCACTCACGTTTTACTATTACGATGGATGACCAATGTGTAACAAAATTAAGGTCATCGTGAATGATCTCAAAAAAACAAAAGGACAAAAAGTTACGTTTAACAACGTCGTGGTCGGTGCGGGCAACAGCTCAGCTGCAATCAAAAAAGCTAAACTTAAAGGGCACGGAATCATCGCTAACGACAAAAATGGTAAACTCATCCAGATCGTCAACGGCCACCGCTACGGGAAAAAAGAAGTCGATGCCGTAGTCGCAAAGCTTCTTCAATAAATAGATTCCCCAAGCACAGTTCCACACTCACTCGCTATGTTTAAAAATCTAGCTGTATTAGTCAGCTTCACGCTCATTGCCAACACCCCACCCCTCAGTGCAGACACTCCCACCCGCTGGGATAACACAGCTGCTGCTGGCATCTCATTAGCTCAAGGCAATTCAGATAACCTCAGCTATAACCTTCGCCTTCTCAGCCTATACGAGCACAACAATATAGAGGCCAAAATCGGCGTCGATTGGAACTACGCTGAAAATAATGATACCAAAAATATCGATTCCTTCAGAGCGTTTAGCGAGTACCGTTATCTCCTCAGCGATCATGCCTATCTCGGCACCAATGCCTCTTACCTCATCGATGACATCACCGATATCGACTACCGTATCGATCTCGGAGTAGTTGCCGGTTATTATTTACTTAAAAACAAAGACCAGAAGCTCTCCTTTGAAGCTGGCCCCGGATACGTCTGGCAAGACCAAGCCAACGTCACCGATGACTACATGACCCTACGCTTCGCACTCCGCTACGCGCAACAACTCGCCGCGCAAACCAAGCTATCCTTCACCACCACCTTCACTCCAGCCGTCAATGACTTCAGCGATCACTTACTTAGCGCCGAAGCCGGAATTGACACCGCCATCAATGACCACTGGGCGATCCGCACCGCCATCCGTTACCAGTATGATAGCACACCTGCACCCAACCGTCAGTCTAGCGACACCTTACTCACCTTGGGCCTTCGCTACACTCTGGGCAGCGAGGATACAGATCATACATCAGGCGAGAAATCCTCTAGCCCAGCTGAATCAGGCGCCATCTCAGGCCCCGAAGCCATCCAAGACGGCTGGACCAGCACCGCTGCACTCACCCTCTCCATGGCTGATGGTAACTCAGATAACCTGAACACGGCAGCCAGCTACGATGCCGCTCACCGCAGTGACACTGGTGAGTTTTTCTTCACATCCGCCTACAACTACGCAGAGGCAGACAACACAGCCAGTGCTGACTCAGTCGTCACCCGCACGCAGTTTAACAAGCTTCTCACCCGCAATACATACCTCGGCATTGGCCTCGGCTTCCTCCGTGATGACATCGCAGATATCGACTACCGAGTCACACCCGCAATCACACTTGGCCACTACTTCATTAAAAAAGACCACATGACGTTAAGTCTTGAAGCTGGGCCAGGATTTACTTTTGAAAAAGTCAACAGCACCACAGACAACTACTTTTCCATCGTTGGTGGAGAGAAATTCATCTGGGAAATCAACAAGCGCATATCTCTCAAACAATCGCTGACCGGTCACATCAATCCCTCTAACACAGACGACTTTAATATCGCGGCAGAAATCGCCCTAGATACCGATATCAGCAAGCACCTCGCATGGAGGATCGCTGCAAGCTGGAGCTACGATAACACCCCTGCCAGCAACAACGACAAGGATGACATCACCCTCTCCTCTGGCATCACGGTAAAATTCTAGTTCTAAGTCACAGCTACCAAACCACTGTCACGAGCACTTTTTACTGCTCACTAACAACCAGCCGCCATGCCAGCTACCCTCACCCTGCACGGCATTGATGGCTGCCCCGCTGGATGGCTCGTCCTCAGCCAGAAATCTCATCACCCCAGCAGCACCATCAGTGCAGGCATTTACGCCACACTGGATGAGCTCGCTCCAAAGCTCCACGCTGATGACATCGTCGCCATCGACATGCCCATTGGTTTACCCAACCCGCAGAGCTACCCGAGGGCCTGTGACATTGCCGCCCGGAAAACACTCGGCCCCCGTGCCTGCTGCGTATTCTCAGCCCCATGCAGAGGCACCCTAGAACACCTCGATCATTACCCATCAGCTTGCGCATGGCACAGAGAAGCTACCGGTAAAGGCATCTCCTGCCAGGCATTCAACATCTTACCCAAAATCCACGAGCTCGATCAGTTCCTTAGCCGCCGACCAGCCACTGCAAACTTTCATGAAATCCACCCTGAGATCAGTTTCGCCCACATGAATGCCAGCTCAGGTAAACCAACGCCCGTGCTCACCAAAAAATCCTCCCCCGATGGCAGCCAAACTCGCATCGCATTGATCGAGCAAGTATTCCCCGGCAACCTGCAAAACCCAGCCGCCATGGACCGCCTCAATCAAAGCCTCGGCCCCAGATCCCATCATGGCAAACCACGCTGGGCGCTCAACGACCTCTACGACGCCTTTGCCGCACTCTGGTCCGCGCACAGAATCATCGCCAATAATGCTGATGTCATACCAGCAGCTCACCTAGGCAACCCGGCACGAGACGCCACGGGGAAAATCATGCAAATCCAAGCATGATCCAAACGTAAAACCGCGCACAGCAGCTGCCACACTCAAGGCACCACAGCCTCTGTAATTGACATACCATCCACTTCGTTTTACCAGCTGGCACACCAAGCCAGCAATGCCTCCCAGCCGGCAAATCATCTTACTTACCTGAAAAATGATCGGAGAACTATCAGCTAAAAACTACTCACCCGTCAGGATCGCAAACAGCATCGTTCAATCAAAACTATTTTCGCGTGCCATCATCCTTGTAATCGTCTGCGCGGGCGTCCTCGTAGGCATCCAAACCTTCCCTGAAATGGAAACCAGATGGGCACCACTACTAAACGCCCTAGACACCATCATCCTTGGCATATTCACCATTGAGATCCTACTCAAAATGACCGCCAAAGCCCCGAAACCATGGTTGTTCTTTAACAACGGATGGAACGTCTTCGACTTCATAATCGTCGCTGTATGTTTCCTTCCCTTCGGCGGTGGCTACGTTGCCGTACTGCGCCTATTCCGGCTCCTTCGTGTGCTGCGACTCATCACCGCCATACCGCGCCTCCAAGTGATTGTATCAGGCCTCATGCGCAGCCTCCCCTCCATGGTTTATGTCTCCATCCTCATCTTTATCCTGTTCTATGTTTACGCCGTTGTCGGTGTCATCCTCTTCCGCGAAAATGACCCAATTCACTTCGGAGACTTATGGACCTCACTGCTCTCCCTATTCCGCGTAGTCACCCTAGAAGACTGGACCGATGTCATGTACATCCAGATTTACGGATCTGAGGGCTACGCAGGCTATAACCAAAGCACCGCCGGCATGGACATCACCTCCAAGGCACAACCATTGATCGGAGCTGCCTACTTTGTTAGTTTTGTCATGCTTGGCACCATGATCATGCTTAACCTCCTCATCGGCATTGTCGTCAATGGTATGGACGAAGCCCAAAAAGAAGTTGCCGACCGCCAGCTCCACGAGCTCCTCAAACGCAACGATGACCAAGGAATCGCAACACTCGAGCGTGACGAATGCATCATGGTCCTCCGCAATCAACTCCAAGAGGTCATGGACAAGTTAGACCACCTTGGCGACCACAGCACCAAAACCTAATTTGGTAAACTAACGATAAATAACGCAACTCCCACCTTGCTAGAGTCCACCTTTATCTTCTAGCTTAGAAACTGTCCATGAGCACTACTTGCGGTATGCTCTCACCACAGCAGCGGCTTCCTTTTTCACTGCATCACGCAGCTTCTTTGGTTTCACAACCAGAGCATCACGACCCCAGCTCAGGATTAGATACTTTGCCTCTTCTAGATTACCTAGCTGCATCCTCAGCTCCACTTTTTCTCCGTGGTCATCAAGTGCTCGGGTCGTTTGCGTGGGATGCCAGAGCCGTTCCTGGACGATACGGGCCATCCAGCCAGTCACTACCACAACAATCTCCTCTGGTGCAGCCTCATTATGATCCCACACGCCGATACTCCCCCCGAGGTGCTGCCCGATCTGAAAGTCTGCCGGCCGCTCAAAAGTTGTTTTCAGAACATTTAGCCCCTTGATTCTCTGAATGGCAAATGTCCTTAGCCCATCACGCATGTTGTCATGCCCCACCACATACCATCCTCCATCGATCTCACCGACGTGATACGGCCGCAATCGTCGCTTGATCGATTTTTTATCCCCTAGTTTGCGGTAGGAAAAACTCACTTCATGTTGATTGAGGACCGCCTCGGCAAGTTTACCAAACAGAGTAAGATCCGCATCGACCACACCAGCCTCCTTCACAGTAAACACCTGATCCATACTCGCCCAGTTCATATTGACTTGGCCGTCAAGTTGCCTCGTTAACCTCTCGAACGCCGGCTGTAAAGCTTCCGCCAGCTTCGTGCCCTTCACGCTCTTCATTGCATGACGAGCTAGAAACATAGCAGCTAGATCTTCCACCTGGGCCTCAAACACCGGAAAGTTCGTCACGTCACTGGTAAACTCATAACCATGCATCCCCTTATTATATTCAAGGGGCAGCTCCAACTGATCCCTAATAAAGTTCACATCCCTCTGGATCGTCTTCTGAGTCACTTCTAGTCGATCTGCCAAGCTCCTGCAGTTTGGATACCCCCCACCCTTGACCGCTTCCACAATGGTATAAATACGCCGCATCTGCACTTTTCCACCTCCACTAAATCCGCTCATGGCAAAAATACTAACACAACCAAATATCTATAGCCAACACAATATCACCCAAAGAATGTCCCATGCTCGAATATATATTTTTATATATT
>JABHEX010000121.1 GCA_018676385.1 Akkermansiaceae bacterium | reverse complement strand
CAATCCCAGTTTCTTGCTGAATCACCTCTCATGGCGGGTGGTCCTTGGTGGGGGAAGGTGCCGTCCCATCGCCGTGCCAGATCGAAATACCAGGAGCCGAACTCCTTCATCCACGCACCTGTGGCATGTGGGCCTGACCGCACTACGCCAGGTATTGCCCAGGTGATGTTCCAGAAGTTTCCGGTGTGGCCGGTGTCACGCTCGGGGCCGTGGCATGCTAGGCTCATTCGTGAGAAATACTCGGCAGACTTGCTATCTCCTAGCAGGTCAAAAAGCACAGCGGCCATGCCATTTTTGCCGTTGTCATCATGGGTTTCTATCCACGGTATGTGGTCGCCGTAGGGAATTGATCCTTTACCTGCGTAAAACCGAAGGAGATGAGTGCTTCGCTTGATTGCGAGGTCGAGCTCGGGGGCCTTGACGCCTGCGATGCGGGCGAGAACGAGAGAGGTTGTGAGGGTGACGCCTGGGGCGTTCATCATACCGTATCCGAGCAGTCGTCCTTTTTCATTAGCAAATTTGTGTCCCCATGAGCCAACGGCGCTTTGGCCGATGGATGCCTCAAGGACAAGGCGTTTCAATCCATTCATCACGGATTTGTCACCGGTTGCGATGTGGTATTCGGAGAGAAGCATGATGACATAGCCATAATACCAGGAAGCCATACCGTCTGCGGAATATTCGGATGCCCACTTGGCTTCTTTTTTGACAATTGATAGGTATTTGCGTTCACCGCTGGCTAGAAGGGCGAGCGCGTTGAGTGAGCGTGTAATGGGGTTTTCCTGATAGCCAGGCTGGGAGATCTTTTTAGCGAGGGCTTTGCATCCGAGTTCAAGGATACGTTTAGATTTCCGGCAGTTGTAGGGGGCGGTAGCGCTGTAGGTTCCCAATACGGGTAGTTTGACGGTAATGTTTTCCTGTTTTCCGGCGCGCCAGCGAATCAGGGAGAGCTTTCCTCTGCCAGCATCGGATTCAGCAGTTGTCAGAGCCTTGCCGAACTCTGTGCGGGGGTCATATGCGAATAGTTTTCCGAAGGTTCCAAGAATGACATCGCCAACTTTGAGTGATTGGTTGGCGGGGGAGCCTTTATCGACTTTGGTGATGTAGATTTGGCGTGCCTGAGAGGTTTCCAAGCGGTTGCTATATATCCATCCGCGGGCACCTGTTGCGCCGAGTGTCCAGTCGTGACTTGCGCCTTGAGGTATTTTATCACCCTTGATGAAATTGGGTTTCTGTATTGTGCCACGGGGGGCGCTTGTGAGGTGCGCAGTTGTGCATATGAAAAGGGTAAGCAGGCTTATATATTTGATCATGATGAAGATGGTGTGTAATAAAGTTAATTTAGCGATAAAGGCTTGATGGGCAGTTAAAGTGTTGTGTGTTCACAAAACGTAAATGAGTTAAGAGTTCTGTCAGCTTTAAATCGCGTGATTAATCATATGCACGAGACGCTAGGGCAGATCAGAGTGGAGAAGATTGCGCTGGGAAAACTCAGTTTGTAATCACTTTTACGTCCTTCGATGAGTTCCTGACATGATATTTCACGAGAATAATAGTCACGGGGTATAGGTTTTTGTCCAGCCCTGCATAAGAACTATTTTTCAACAAAAAAGAATTGAAAAATTGGCGTTACAGTTGACGTTGATTACCCATGACTAAAACCATGCTTTTATCACATCTACTGGTGGCGGTTTTGATTACGCCGACACTCTGTGCCAATGTGGATTTTGCACATGAAGTCGTTCCATTGCTTAAAGATAAATGTATCGAATGTCATGGAGGTGACAAATCGAAGGGCGGCTTCTCCATGAACACGCGTGCTCTTGTTTTGGAGGGAGATGTGCTAGTGCTGGGTAAGCCGGAAGAATCCTTGTTAATTGAGTTAATGCTAACTGATGATGAGGATGAGCGGATGCCGCCACCGAAGAAACAAAAGCATCCGTTATCAGAAAAAGAGATCGATGTATTTCGTCGTTGGATTGCAGCAGGTGTGCCGTGGGCTGATGGTATAACTTTTGCTAAAGAACGTTACCAACCGCCGTTAAAACCGCGTAAAGTGAAACTCCCCAAGGGCGTGGACGGCGCTGCCGCAGTTGATTATCTGGTGAGGAAAACCCTGGATGAAGAAAAGACGAAGGCGGTATCGGCTGCAGATGATGCGGTGTTCTTGCGTCGGCTTTACCTGGATGTGACTGGTCTGCCGCCAAATGATGAAGCGAGAAAACGCCTAGCAACAGGGGATTTGGATCGGGTTGAGGAAGTTGAGCGCGTTTTGAGCGACAATCAGGCGTATGCTGAGCACTGGATGGTGTTTTGGAATGATTTACTTCGAAATGAATTTGCAGGCACCGGATTTATTGATGGTGGCCGCAAGCAGATAACAGGATGGCTCTACAAATCATTGTTAGAGAACAAGCCGTATGATGTTTTTGTAAGTGAGCTGATCTCTCCTGTCGAAGGATCGGGTGGATTTATGCGTGGCATTAAATGGCGGGGAAATGTCAACGCCAGCCAGACTCAAGAAATTCAGTTTTCACAAAATATCTCGCAGGTATTCATGGGTATCAACATGAAGTGCGCATCGTGCCACGATAGCTTCGTTAACGAATGGACGCTCAAAGATGCCTATAGTCTAGCTGCTATTACTTCAGAAAAGCCCCTCGAAATGTTTCGTTGTGATAAACCCACTGGTAAGGTGGCCAAGGCTGCTTGGATTTATCCGGAGTTAGGTGATATTGACCCAAATCTACCTAGGGGAAAACGTTTGGCGCGTCTTGCCGAGCTGATGACACACCCTGAGAATGGCCGAATGCAGCGCACCATTGTCAATCGGCTATGGAAACAGCTTATAGGGCGTGGCATCGTGCACCCAGTCGAGACCATGGATTTAGAACCTTGGAACGAAGAATTGTTGGACTTTCTGGCGAACACATTGGTTAGAGAGAAATACGACATCAAGGCGGTGATGCGTGTGATTTTAAATTCTGATGTTTATCGTATGCGGGCGGAGCTGGTGAAACAGAAGGAGGCAGGCAAAAAATTCCGTGGTCCAGTCAGCCGCAGGCTGACGGCAGAGCAGTTTATTGATATGATTCGATCTACAACGGGTGTGTGGCCCAAGCCTGATGGTAATGCGTTTAAAAAAGGCGCTAGGGGAGGGCAGTTGCGTGTGGTGATGGAGGCTCACGGACTGAAGAAGTGGGACAACAGGCCGATTCGATCTGTTTTCACCCCGAGGGATTTACTACAGGCAGCATTGGGTCGTCCTCACCGGGAGCAAGTGGTGACCAATCGACCTGAATTGTTCACTACGCTGGAGGCCATGAATTTAGCAAATGGTGATGCTTTAGCCAATATTCTCAGAGAGGGTGCTACAGTCATGATGAAGAAGTATGGGAAGCCTGATGAATTGATTCGCCGTGTCTATGCGGTTGCGCTAACAAGAGAGCCGAGCCAACAGGAATGGGGTGTTGCGCGATCCCTGATGGGAGACAAGCTATCGGCTGATGGAACTGAGGATTTTTTATGGATGGTCTTTATGCTACCTGAATTTAATTACGTAAACTAATATGAGTGATAATTGGTATGATGAATCACGTCCAGGGGTGACCCGGCGTAGATTTTTAGAAAAACTAACTGCGGCAGGTGCTGCCACCATGTTAGGTGGGGCTCCCCGAGTGGTTGCGAGTGAGAAGTTGGGGCATCCGGAGGCTACAGCTGACGCATGTATCTTGCTTTGGATGGGAGGGGGTATGGCAGCGCCGGAGACGTTTGATCCTAAGCATTACGAGCCTTTCAAAGTGGGCACACCTGTCGAGAAAGTCATCAGCACTTTCCCGGCAATTGATACGGCTGTAGACAACATAAAGATTGCTAAGGGATTAGAGAATATTGCATCCGTGATGGATCGCGCAACATTGATTCGTTCTCACTACCAAGCGGATTTGGGGCATATCCTGCACTCGCGTCATCAATATCATTGGCACACGGGATATGTGCCTCCTGTGACGGTGGCGGCACCACACATTGGTGCATGGATGGCCAAAGTCTTGGGTGGGCGAAGCGATGTAATGCCGCCATTTATCACGATCGGTCAACGCCTCGAGGGTCATGGCGAAAGCGAGGAATTGAAAGCATTTACCACAGGTGGATTTTTTGGCAGTGAGTATGGGCCGATGAATCTGCCTTATCCAGAGAAAGCATCACAGGCAGTCAAACCGCCAGAGGGGATGAGCGCGAACCGTTTTGCGAGACGCTACAAAGCGCTGCAGGAAGCCATGAAAAACTCGCCAAAGGGTGAGGGGTTAAGCGACTACCATCAGGAATCGATGTTACGATCAATGGATAAAGCTCATCGTTTGTTGGGTTCTAAGGATCGCGCCGCCTTCGATCTGTCTCTAGAAAAAAAAGAGAGCTATGATAGATACAATACAGGACGATTTGGGCGTGGTTGTTTGTTGGCACGCAGGCTAGTGGAGTCAGGTGCGCGGTTTGTGGAAGTAGCTACTGAATACGTGCCATTTTATCATTGGGATACGCATGAGAATGGTCATACGACTGTTCAACGCCTCCACAAGGAGATCGACGCGCCGATTTCGCAGCTTGTGAAAGACCTGGAAGAACGTGGTATGCTTGACCGCACGTTAGTGGTTGTCGCCAGTGAGTTTAGCCGTGACATGATTATGGAGGGTGTGCCAGGTAGTAAGGCGCGTGATCAGTCGCGTGCAAAAACCAGTGTGCTGAAAGAAATGAAGCACTACGGACTGCACCGTCACTTCACCGGTGGGTCATCGGTTCTAACCTTTGGTGGAGGGATGAAAAAAGGAGCGCTGTATGGTGCAACAGCCGACGAGCGCCCATGCATGGCAATCAAGGATCCTGTAAGCATTGAAGATATGCATGCGACGATGTTCACTGCGATGGGAATCAATCCGAAAACGGCTTATGATATCGAAGATCGACCATTTTACGCTACTAAGGACGGTAAGGGTAAGGCGGTGAAGGGTGTATTTGCCTAATGGTGATTACCTGTTCCGGCTACCGAAAGTGAGATGGTAACTGTGGAGTGACTCCGAGTTTCTCGTAGTTGAAGCCGCTTTTTCTTGGTTGGTAATTGCCGACGATCTTCACGTTCAAGTCGGGCGTGATGGATGTTTCAAGCCCCATGCACCAGAGTGAAGCGTTTACAACGAGTCGGCGTAGGCCGGCACTTTGTAGGTCTCTTGCACTGCCCATGGTGGTGTTGAACACACGTGCATTTTTACCGGTGGTTGTTTTCCAGTTTTTGACCCATGCCACGGGAAGTGGTTCTTTTTTGGTATTGGGTTTAGCGTTCTTTTCAAGGTTTACCAGAGGCTGTCCCCAGACAAGATTGGTGCAATCGGCGGGTAAGTGGTCACCTTCTTTGTAGGTGCGATAAACATCGGACGGGCCGAAGATGTCTTTGACGCCTTTCAAGATGAGGTGGTCCTTGTTTTTGGGTTCGATGATGCCTCGTGTGGCTTCTCTGTGCCAACCGCCGTGGTGTTTCATGAATGCGCCGCCTAACAGGTCTTGGCCGAATCTGATGCGCTTACCATTGATTTCATAAGGGATGTGTCCACGGAATCCATGGTTGGCGGTTCGCAGGGCGATGATGGGTTTACCGGAGTCGAGGTAGCTGACGATGTTTTTGAGTTGATCGTCTGGTAGGGTGAGGAGCCGGTGCAGGAAGATGACGAGGTCTGCCTTGGCAAGATGCTCGGTGCCGGGGATGTTGTGTGTTTTGAATTTATCTTCCTCACCTTTTTTTGGATAGACGGGCATGGTAGGATCCACCTTACCTTCTTCATTAACGGCGAAGAGAACTGTGCAGTCGAAACCATGGTGCTTGCTAAGTATTTTTGCCATCATGGGCATGGCTTGTTCGCTGCGGTATT
>JABHEX010000120.1 GCA_018676385.1 Akkermansiaceae bacterium | reverse complement strand
GAAAGACAACGGCTTCTGTCACGCCGGCGCCTACAACGGCATCGCACGTGAGGGATTCACCGTGCTGACTAATAGCCAACCACTGGTTTCGATGGAGAAGGACGCCGATCCCGACCCTAAGAAAAAACCTGTACCATCGACATGGACCCGACACTACACCGCCAAAAACGGCACCGAGGCACGCGTTTTCCACTCCACCCAAGGGGCCTCCGAAGATATCCTCGATGACTCCTATCGCCGCATGCTCATCAACGGCATCTTCTGGGCTGCCGGACTTGAAAAGGAGATCAAAGCTGACGGTAACATCAGCTTCGTTGGCAAATACCAGCCATCTACATTTAGTTTCGGCGGCCACGCTAAAGGAGTGAAACCTTCCGACCTCGCTGACATCAACTCCCCAATCATGCCGAAGAAGGTCGTGGCGATTGAGAATAAGTGAGGTGGGTTACTTGTTCTGTGCAAACAACCAGTTCCATACCTCGGGATTCGCGTAAGTTGCGGACCACGAATTGTGGCGTACACCTTTGTATTCGGTATATTTAGGCGTGCCTCCGGCATTCTCGAGCGCCTTAACCATGGCGCGTGACATTGCTGGTGGCACCACACTATCAGCATCACCATGAAATACCCACATGGGCACGTGCTTGATTTTGTCTGCCGTCTTCTTATCGCCACCACCACAGATGGGTATGGCCGCTGCAAAAAAATCAGGTCGCCGAGCAAGTGCATCAAATGTTCCGTAGCCGCCCATCGACAGCCCGGTGATATAAATCTGAGATTTATTCACCCTGTGTTTCTTTAACATTTCATCTAACAAGCTTAATACGAGTGCCATCGGATATGACGGCTTACTACTTAATTTCAGTCGATCAGCATCTTTATGGCTTCCCTTTGTGCTAGCCCATGTGGCGTCACCCGGACATTGTGGCACTACCAGAACGCAGTGTTTGTTTTCTTTTTTTAACCATCGAAGCAGCGATGGAATACCATGTTTCATCTGTCGGTGGTTATCCTTCCCCCGCTCACCCATGCCGTGGAGAAATAGTATCAGGGCGGGGCTATCCCCCTCTCCTGTCTCTATCCATCGGTAGGGTATCACCTTTTTTCCTGCACCAGTTTTGCCATGATGAAGGCCCGTTTCATCAGCGGCAGATAAACACAAATTGAGCACCCAAAGACATGTGACACATAACATCGAACCTTTCATGTAAATTAGATTACCCAACACTTTACAAGCAGGAAAGAGTAAAGCTCATGCGTGTGCTTTATATCACGGGGAAGCCACCTATTATTAGGATTAACCTTGATGCTCAACGGCAGATAATGTTTCCCTGCTGCTCTATGCTACACCGTACTCTAAACATCGTTTATGTATTGGGAATCCTCAGTTCTACCACGATAGCTAAAAATTACTCACCAAGCCAAGAAAATCCGCCAGTGGTAACCCGTGAGTTCCGTGCAGCATGGGTAGCAAGCGTTTACAACATCGATTGGCCAAGCCGTAAAGGTCTCTCAGCAAGCGCCCAGCAGAGCGAAATGCGCGCGATTCTCGACCAAATGGTGCGACTAAAAATGAATGCTATCATTTTTCAAGTACGTCCAAATGCAGATGCGCTCTACCGTTCTCGGATTGAGCCGTGGAGCCCATGGCTGACGGGAACAATGGGACGATCCCCCGGATATGATCCCCTTGCCTACTGTATTTCACATGCTCACGCGAGAGGCATTGAAGTCCACGCTTGGTTCAATCCATATCGAGCATCTCCCAGTGAAACGATGCAAATGTCCAGCAATCATATTACACGAACCCACCCGAGCTTAATCCGCCGATTCAAAACATACAAATGGATGGATCCCTCGCACAACACCACCCAACAACGCGCCCTGTCTGTAATTTTGGATGTTACCCGCCGTTATGACATCGATGGTATCCACATCGACGACTATTTTTACCCTTATCCCGATGTTGGTAGCAACGGCATGCCAAAACAGATTTTCCCCGATGGTAAAAGCCCATCGCAACGCCGCAGCTACGTGAATAGCTTTGTGAGCAATATGTATGCGTCGGTAAAAAAATCCAAACCATGGGTTCGTGTGGGGATAAGCCCGTTTGGCATCTGGAAACCGGGCGTTCCCAATGGCACCACTGCAAGTATTAACGCCTATGAGCATCTTGCCGCAGACTCCAGGAAATGGCTACAAAAAGGCTGGTGCGACTACTTATCACCCCAACTCTATTGGCGCATCAGCGGCCCCCAAGGCTATAGCCGCCTACTCAGCTGGTGGCGCAGTCAAGGACGCCGACCTGTCTGGCCAGGAATCGCCACCGCGCGGATCAAGAGTACCGAGGATCCTGGTCGGCCTGCGAGCGAAATCATCAATCAGGTACAGCTCTCGCGAAGTATTGGCCGTAATTACGCTGGCCATGTCCACTGGAGCATGAAGTCATTGCGGCAAAACCGCGGAGGTATCACAGGTGAGCTAGCCAAGAAGTCCTACACCACGGCCGCTCTCATACCGCCCATGCCATGGATCAGCTCCACCAAACCAACCGCACCCCGATTAAGCGCCAAGGGCAAGCGTAGTAATGTTTCAGTTAAATGGTCATCCGTTCGGGGTGCCGCAAAATATGCGGTTCAAGCGCGATACGGTAAAAACTGGTTTACCACCCATATTCTCACAGCAGCAAACACCTCGGTCACATTAAGCGGCTCCCCAGAAGCCATCGCTGTGAGCTCAGTAGACCGATATGGTACCACTAGCACGCCAAGTGTAGTTTCAAGATAATCAAAATAGTATGCATCAACTCCATATCTCTGATGATTACCTGATGAGCCGGTTTCCTTGAAATTATTTTGGCTTTGCTAACAAATGTCATTCATGTTAAGAAATCCGAACTTTACTTCATTAATCTACTGCCATGATTTCAGTTCGCGCATTCATTTTTATCAGCTCAATGATCCTTACTCTCTGGTTGGCTGCCTCCTACACTACAAAATACGAGGTCAAAAAGCCCACGCCAGCTGCGCATAAGCCAAAAAATGAGAGTGACATCAATTTGTCCACTGCCACCGACAGTAAACAGAAAGACGCTCCCATGGTGCAGCTGCGTTGAAGCGTCTCAAATATTACACACATCATCTATTGATAGGCTGTGTTCAATAATAATTGAACCTTAAGGTTTTTGCTGTATTCTAATCCATGATGAATGCAGACGATAAACCATCAACCGAAGCTGAGGTGATCGACGATCGTATCCTCTCTTTTTTTCAGGATGGCGTTCGTATGATTGGTCTTCCAAAGTCGCTCGGTGAGATTTATGGAGTGCTCTATGCCTCTCCAAAGCCAATGACCATGCAAGATCTGATCAATCGACTGGGCATCAGCAAAGGATCCGCAAGCCAAGGGCTTAAAATGCTGCGGACGCTCGGTGCGGTCAGACAAGTTGATTATCGGGACGACCGGAAAACTTACTTCGAAGCCGACGTAGAGCTAAAAAAACTGGTTGGTGGGTTTATCCGTGAGGAGATTCGCCCACACCTAAAAAGCGGGCAAGATAAACTCGCAAGGCTAGAGCGCGAGCTCGACAAAGTAGATGACCCAGAGTTGAAGGCCTTTTACGAAGAACGTATCAAACGCCTCGGCCGCTGGTCAGGTAAAGCCAACTTGGTGCTTCCGCTATTACAGAAATTTCTTGGTGAATGATTCATGATCGATGACCCAACAATACCAAGCGATGAAGCCGCATGGTACTGCGTACGCACAAAAACCAAACGTGAACATGTAGCCGCAAGGTCTCTCGCCCAGCTTGATGGTGTACAGTCGTTTTGCCCGCGTCTACGATACCGTAAAGCCACCCGCCGTGGTAAAATTTGGTGGGTTGAGGCGATGTTTCCCGGTTATATTTTCGCTTTTTTTTCGCGCCTTGAATGTGAGCGTGATGTCGTGCACAGCCACGGTGTGATGAAGCTACTCAAATTTGGTGACTACATTCCAGAAATACCCACCACATTTGTCGCAGAACTAATACAAGAGATAGAAAAACAAGGCGAAGGTGACGACGACATGATCACTCTACAACCAACGGTCAAAGAAGGTGACGAGGTAGAAGTCGCTCATGGAGCACTGGAAGGTTTTCACGGTAAGGTGGTAGAGATTCTCCCAGCTGCTGAGCGAGTAAAAATCCTTGTTGAATTCCTTGGTAATCGTCAGGTGGTGGAGACAGACTTGTTCTCACTGATCCTGCCGAACAAGCCGATCCCTGAATAGTGGCTTTTACATCCTGAAAATGCTGCCGCCTCGTTTACCCAGGATCACAAAGGCACCCATGATCGATATGCCTAGGAATATCATCGCCCATACACCGAGAGCGGATGCAAGCTCGTGACCATTCCCAAGGGTGCTAAGCAATGAGTAAATAGCTTTGGTGACCGGATAATGTTCCGCCTGCTGGGCGAGGATCAAACTGTCAGACACCTCCAACATCGCAAAAGCGAACGCAAGAATTCCGCCGGCAACAAGGTTGGCACCAATCAACGGCACACCGACGCGTTTCAATGTACGGAGTGGTGATGCCCCAAGCGTTCGAGCTGCTTCCTCGAGAGCAATATTACTTTGCTGAAGACCTGCCACGGCAGCACGCACCACATAGGGCAAGCGCCGCACCGCGTAGGCGGCAACAAGAAGTAATAATGGATTTGCAGGATCTCCCACCATCCAGTGAAGCATTTCTCCTTTTTGAGTCACAGCGATATATCCGAACGCGAGGACCAGACCAGGAACCGCCAAAGGCAACATCATTACAGCATCCAAAACAACCCTCCCCCGGATCGTGCTCCGCACGACTACCCACGCAATGGCTGTGCCAAGGACTATATCTAACATCGTAGAGCAGGACGCATAGATAAGGCTATTTTTGATGGAAGGAACCACGAGCGGATGACCAAGTGCCTCACTGTAGTGTGCCGTCGTCATCGACTCCGGTAAAATCGTGCCATACCAGTCGCCAGTTACAGAGAGCAGCAACACACCTAGGTGTGGCACACAGGCAATAAAAAAGACGGCAAGGAATGCGGCAGACATGGCCCAGCCTTTCATACCATTGAGCCTCACCTCGCCGTCATGCGTTTTTGGTCGGGGAGCACTTCCAAGCCCTGACCTGCCTAAAAGAACCTTTGATATAGCAAAGACGGTAGCAGAAATTACCAGCATAACACCAACGAGGGCATAAGGCATAGGGTTTGCGTTCAGGTCCTTGATACCATCGAAAACCTGCACCGAAGCAACGCGGGTGTAGTCAAATACCAGAGGAACTCCCAGCTCGGTAAATGACCAGATGAAAACAATCGCAGCACCTGCAAATATACCTGGCATACATAGCGGCAGCGTTATTTTGCGCAACCGCCGCAGGGGTGAGCAACCAAGATTCTGCGCTGCCTGCTCCATCGCCGGATCAAGGTGCGTAAGCGTCGCCGCTATATTCATGTAAAGGATCGGGTAGAGGTGCAGTGCGTTCATGATGACCACACCCCAAAACCTCCCCTCACCTAACCAATCCATCGGGTAGTTCGGGCTCATCAATCCGATATCAATAAGTAACGAGTTCAGTGATCCGGTAACACCGAGAATTTGCTTAACACCAACAGCCCCCACAAAAGGCGGCAAAACAAGCGGCGCAAGGATAAGTATACTCAGCCATTTTTTGCCGGGAAACACCCAACGGTGCGATGCAAGCGCAAGGGGAAAAGCAATCAAAAGCGACACAAGCGTACTGAATACTCCCATCATCAAGGCATTCCAGAGACCCTCCACATAAACGGGATTACTGAACACACCGATGACATAATCCATCGTAAAACCACCATTTTCACCCTCAAAAGCAACTGCCAGCGTCATCCCCACGGGATAAAGAAAAAACACACCAAAGATGATGACAACGACGGTTGTGATTGAGTAAGCTGCTGGCTTATTCATCGGCCTGCCCTCCTTCCTCCGCCAGCTTGCCGGCGAGTTTGTAGTTTCTTCTGAAGTATTTTCCTAACTTCACAGCGAGGTTCGCGCTTTGCACTTTTGATCCCTCACTTAGTTGACGACGAATATCACCCATGGCATTTTGATAAGAAACCAAGGCAGTATCGAAAAAAATATTCATCGCATCAGGCGGCATGTTGGCTGCCGCCAATTTTTCCCATGCTGACTTAAGTTCTTGATGCGAATCAAGACACATCACTCGAATGATAAACTGAATCGATTTAAAACCTTTGCCCGTGAGCTCACTCTCGTAAACAAAACCACCAACCTCATCGTAAGGGTTGGAGGGATCAGCAAAATGTTTCATGTTTTCCTCAGTATAGACATCTTTCCTGACAGGCATGCGACGCAGGGCACGGTATTGCGTTCCGTGCGGCGTTCCTGGTTTGGCATTCCAGAGCAGTTGGCCTTTTTTAGTAAGCAGAAATTCAACAAATGCCTGGGCGATCTCGGGGTCGGGGGCACCTTTCATCACAGCAACCGGATCCACACTCATGGAAG
>JABHEX010000119.1 GCA_018676385.1 Akkermansiaceae bacterium | reverse complement strand
CTTGTAAAAGCATTCGATGCGAACTTCATCGCCTCCTCTTTGCCGTCCTTCTCTAGTCGGCGACCAAACATCGGCACGAAAGCCGCATTAAATGCTCCCTCACCGAAAATACGACGAAAGAGATTTGGAAACCGAAATGCTGAGAAGAATGCATCTCCCAACAGGCCTGACCCAAGGTATCTCGCAATTAAAATATCCCGCAAAAAACCCAACACACGACTTATAGCCGTGAAGCCAGATACTTTCATCAGAGAACGTAGCATTTTAAATAATCAACTTTTTATGGTGCATAACGAGTGGATGTAAAAGCATTGAACTAATTAACGCTGGCTCGACGCAACCTGTCCATAATAGCCACACCCAGCCCAGTCTCAGAGACAGGTTCAGCAATAATTTCATCGATGCCGCTCTCGTCCAGTTTGCGAAGAACAAAAAACAACCTCACCGCCGCCTCAGCAAGCTTCCCGTTACCGGGTGATAACTCCTCCACCACATCCCATTGGTGAAGATTGATAAACCCAGCTTTTTCTGCACCACAGTAGCTTAATAGCCCGTATTTTTTCCCCCTCTCCGGTTGAAAATCTTCTGGGTTCTTGAGAAGCCGAAGTGGCGTGGTGGGTGCGTAATGACTCGCCAACTGACCGGGGGCCTCAGGTGCCTCAGTACTTCGAGGTTTTTTGGGGCGCTCTACTTTTCCGAAGCGTTGCAATAGTTCTTTGGTGATTGGACCTGCACGCAACAAATGGAGGATTGGTTTTTTGTCGCCCGCTTCTGGACGTATAATAGTGCTTTCAAGTCCTTCCCTGCACGCGCCACCATCAACAATAGCCGAGATACGCCCGCCAAGCTCTTTTACCACAGCACTTGCCGACGTTGGGCTAATTCTGCCAAAACGGTTAGCGCTCGGGGCTGCAATTGGATTACCAAGCCCACGCACAATAGCTTTCATAATTGGATGCCCGCTCATTCGCACAGCCACTGATGACAGACCACTTGTCACAATGCTTGGCACACAGTCTTTTTTCGGCAGAACCAGTGTGAGCGGCCCAGGCCAAAATGCTTTCATAAGCTTATCAACTATCTCACGCAAATCGTCGGGCACTTCCGCCACCTCATCCACCTGTTCATAGGATCCAACGTGCACAATTAACGGGTCAAACTCAGGCCGTTCCTTCGCAGCGAAAACCTTAGCAACCGCATCCGCATTCAATGCATCAGCACCCAAACCATAAACAGTCTCAGTAGGTAGAGCCACGACATTACCGTCGGATAGAAGCCCCACGACCTCCTTGACAACTTTCTTTTGCGATGCTGGATCAGATGCATCAATCATATGTGTCTCAGTCACGCCGTTGGAAATATCTTATTTCCCCATCAATTAGAAGCTAATACCGCACCTCATCACGATTCCACCATGGATGAGGTTATCTCATTTTTTTGTCATCGACTATCGCATCATTCTAATTCTAGCCTAGTATCAAGTCATGAAAATCGACCATCCAGAGACTAATAAACTGATGCGCAACATTGTGCTGATCGGATTTATGGGGTCTGGCAAATCGACCATGGGGCGTATTTTACAAAAAAAGATTGGCTATCGTCTCATTGATACCGACCACGCGATTGAGCAAGAAGAAGGCATGCCCATACCTCAAATTTTTGAACAACATGGAGAAGAACCATTTCGCAACATGGAAACTTCATTGCTCAAAAAACTCATCGATCAACGATGTCAAAACCGTGTTATTTCGACCGGTGGAGGCATGGCCGTGAGAGAGGAAAACCAATTACTATTACGCGAACTTGGATTCGTAGTCTGGCTGCACTGCACCCCGGAAGATATTCTTGCCCACACATCAAACAGCAACCACCGACCACTCCTGCAGTGCGATGACCCCATGGCCGCCATCACTAGCCTACTTGAAGAACGCAACCCGATGTACGAAAAGGCTGCACATTTGAAAATCAACACGAATGGGCTCGAATTCGACGAGATCACATGTGGTATTTTGGAAAGCGCACGCTACCACTTCGGATCAGCGTAGGTATCCTATGGCCTGTTTTTCTCGCGCTCCAAGCTGTGATAACATTTGCAAAAAACTCATCATGTGCCATATACTCATGACCCATTATTTTCATGCCCTCGATAAAAGCCATACAAGATATTAATACGCCGTTTAAGCTCGTTAAAGCAGAGCTCAAAGATGTAGAGGCTCAAATCCGCGATCAAGTTCGTGCCTTTGACCCCTGCGTAGAACCTTATGTTGACTACATCTGCAACACCAACGGAAAACGTATTAGACCTGCACTCGCAATCCTAGCAGGAGGCGCCACCGGCGGAGTGACATCAAAACATTTGAAGGTAGGCGTCATCCTCGAGCTCATACACATGTCTACACTTGTGCACGATGACATCATTGATGGTGCCGACACTCGAAGAAAAATGCCTACCGCAAATGCAAAGTGGGGTAATGGCATGGCTGTTTTACTAGGCGACGCTCTGTTTTCTCACTCTCTATTGCTTGCAACTGATTTCGGAGATATCGAGGTTTGTCGCAAAGTTGGCAGAGGTTCACGAGATGTATGTCAAGGTGAGGTGATGCAAACTCAACGTAGATTTGATCTAACTCTGACGAAAGATGATTATTTCCACATCATCGAAATGAAAACAGGTGCTCTATTTGCCGCCGCCACTGGCATCTCTGCCTACCTCTCAGGCATGTCCAAAAAAATCGAAGAGCAATTGTACGACTACGGCATGAAACTCGGCACCGCCTACCAAATTTATGACGACTGCCTAGATCTTGTCGGAACCGAGGAAGAAGTCGGGAAAACTCTCCGCACAGATCTTGAGAAGGGTAAGCTTACGCTGCCACTACTCAATTTACTAGAAAAAGCCGATCCCGCTCAGCGTGAAAAACTCAACAAACGTATCATCGAGCAGCAGCCGCTCGATCTCCCGGTGCTCATCGGCATCGCAGAATACGAAGGCTCAGTTGAATCATCCCTCGATACCGCGGCTGATTTACTGGTGCAAGCCCGAAACGATCTTGACGTTCTCAGTGACTCTGAGTGGAAAGACGGACTACTCCATGTCACCAAGTACTTGGATAGCTTGCTGGAGAAGTGCCGGCAGTAGCCATGAGCTAAGCCGATTTTTGTGTTCAGATTCCCTTTTTTACCGGAATCTCACCTGCGGGTTCGCCCTGCGTGTAACCACCTCGCGCTGTGTTTTAGCACTTCTCAAGCAGCGGACACTTCGTCGCCCCCCTAAATATAGTATGTTTTTTTCTTTCAGGGTGCCACATATGCTGTTTTTATGAGCTCAAGCTATTCCAAACTAGCTATCTCCCCATGCGTTGTATTCAGTGCGGATCACTCAAGGATAAAGTCATCGACTCACGAATGTCGAGGGATGGCACGACCACACGGCGACGCAGGGTATGCCTCGCCTGCGACTACCGCTACACAACATACGAGCAAATCGAGCGCACGGAGCTACAAGTGGTAAAGCGTGACGGAACCAGGGAATCACTCAACCGAGAGAAAATATTCCGAGGATTGGTCAAAGCATGCGAAAAACGCCCAGTATCCATAGATCGTCTGGATCGAGCCGTGGAAGAAATCCTAGCCGAGTTACATAAGGACAACCTCACAGAAGTGCCCTCCAGTAGCATTGGTCCACGTGTGATGACCAAGCTACGTGAAATCGACCCTGTTGCATACGTGCGTTATGTATCCGTATATCGCCAGTTCGAAGATGTCGGAGAATTCATCCGCGAAATACAGGCACTCGAGCACCGTACCGCTCGAGATCCATACCAACGCAAACTTTTTAAAGAGTAAATCCCCCTCCCCAGCTCTACCTCCATACCAAATGATTTGTATCGTAGGAAATCGCCCCGTGCTCCAAGTTGGCCGACAACAAGTGAGTGGTTATGGCACCGAGTGGCTGCGTGATACAATCATACGTGGAGCACAAGCAGCAGAACGCGATGACTTCCCTTTTGTAGATGACTTGCTAGAAGGCATTCTTCACTATCTTGAAAATAAGTGTCCGTTACGGGTACTGACTGTCGAAGAACTTCATACAAGAGTTCGCCGTATGCTCAAAAGAATTGGCTGTGAGGCTATCGCCCAAACACTCCCTCTGCTTGCTCCACCCGTGACGCTATCACTGTCACGCGCAGCCAAAGAAGCCGGTAACGGATTTGAGTTAGCTTTTTTCAATAAAGTTCACGATGAGATTGAGGATCTCAAGCTACATGGAGTTGAAGAGCTCCATTTCACGGGAACGCGTGACTGCGTGAAACTCCTACGCAATGTGACTCGCTGGACCACACACTGCGATAAATTACACGAGGAAATCATTACTTTTTTGATGAAACACGGCCAATCAACACTGCCCAATCCTCGCGAAATTAGACTCAGCCTAGCGTAACATGCCCACACTTTTTGAAAAAATTGCGGCACGAGAAATCCCAGCAGATATTGTCTATGAAGACGATCTCTGCCTGTGCTTTCATGACATCAACCCACAGGCACCGATCCACTTACTTATTGTTCCAAAAAAACCAATCGTACGGATTGCTGAGGCCAAACCTGAAGACAAGGAAACTCTCGGACACCTTATCCTAACAGCTCAACTGATCGCCAAACAAGAAGGCTTCGAGCAAAACGGTTTTCGCACCGTAATAAATAATGGTCAAGATGGCGGCGAGGAAGTCCCACACTTACACTTACACATCCTCGCCGGCAGAAAAATGACCTGGCCGCCAGGCTAAAACAATACACCCAACTACTAACCGCTAGATGAAAATAATTTCTTGGAACGTCAACGGAATACGTGCCGTCATAAAAAAGAACTTCGCCGAATTTGTAACCGAGCATGATCCCGATGTACTTTGTTTACAGGAAACTAAAGCACGCCCGGAGCAAGTCGATCTACCATTAGAGATGAGCGGCTACCATGCATTTTGGAATGCAGCAGACAAACCCGGCTATTCTGGAACAGCCATTTTTTCTAAGATCAAACCAATCAATATAAGCTACGACATTGGCATCGATGAACATGATACAGAGGGTCGCGTAATTACATCGGAGTTCACTGACTTTTTCCTCATCACTGTTTACACCCCCAACTCCCAAAATGAACTTCGCCGCCTTCCCTACAGACAACAATGGGACGCTGATTTTCTTGCTTACTGCAAGGATTTAGAAAAAAGCAAACCTGTGATTTTCTGCGGCGACCTGAACGTCGCACACCAGGAAATTGACTTGGCCCGCCCTAAACAAAACCACAAAAATGCAGGGTTTTCCGACGAAGAAAGAGCGAACTTCGATAGTATCCTAAACGCAGGATTCATCGATTCTTTTCGCCATTTTCACCCCGACAAAACGGATGCCTACTCATGGTGGAGTTACCGCGCCGGAGCGCGCGGCAAAAACATTGGCTGGCGGCTCGACTACTTTTGCGTTTCTTCCCCCTTTATGAAGCAGGTAAAAACAGCGGAAATACTGACCAATGTGTTAGGATCCGATCACTGCCCAGTCGTACTTGAACTCTCATGAGAATCAGCGCACACTACGCACGTGTCATCCCGATTTGATTCTCTCGAAACCGGCGAAGCTTTCCGCCACTGTTGCGCCTGCGATCGTAATCTCACAGAGGTGAGTATGTATATCGTTAATAAATCCTTTGCGGGTGACGAGTGTGTTTACGAGATGGCAATGTGTATCAATTGCCGCGAAGCAATGAACGAAAAAATCTCCGAAGAATCACGGGTAGCCATGTTTGATTTTATTCATGATCACGCAAATATCGATGAACGTGAACAGGAGCTCGGATCAGATGCAGATGTGGCTGACTATATTTCCCATTGCATCACATGTGATACAGATGTCTCCTCGCTCAAGAACTACAGCCTCGGCGGCATGTTCGCGGGCGAAGATCTCATCAAAGGGGTTTTCCCCATGCTCATGTGCGGCAAATGCGAGGAAAAGCTCAACGAAACCATCTCTGAAGAAACCCGCGAAGTCTGGGATCGCTTCATTGGTGACCACTTTCCCGGCCCCCCATCAGAAGTCAGGCATCCCACTCACAAACCTGTGCTGATTTAATCACTCAAGATAATACACCTATCAACCCATATTCAACGTGACTACTGTTCTGGATACAATCGATAAAGGAACTGCCTATTTGAAGAAAAAAGGCATTGATGATGCACGACGCAATATGCAACTGCTTGTCACTCACTTATTGAAATGCTCACGTGTTGAGCTCTATCTTCAGTTTGATCGGCCAATGACCGACGATGAACTAGCACCTCTGCGCGAACAACTTAAACGCCGAGCTAATGGTGAACCACTTCAGCATATTCTCGGTACTGTCGAATTCTACCGGCGGGAATTTAAAACAGATTCACGCGCCTTGGTTCCGCGACCCGAGACAGAAGAGCTTGCATCAATTATATTAGCG
>JABHEX010000118.1 GCA_018676385.1 Akkermansiaceae bacterium | reverse complement strand
GTATTGACTGCGCAAGCGACGTTCCGGATTTGTATGCAATTACATCTTGAGCGAGTACTTTTCCATCCTGAATGACACCCGCCTTGATACGCGTGCCTCCAAAATCAACTGCGAATATGCTCATATAACACGGCTACCAGAAATCACGGCAGCTGGCGAGTCAAAGTCACCTAGCTGGGATGTGAATAATGGCGAGGGAATAGCCCTCTGACTTGTCAGTAAGCTCCCACGCTCCGCCTGGCTCCGAACTAACATCTGAAGAGAGCTTGATCTTGCCTTGCAGGGTGCCAGTTTTTTCTGATATGCCCTTGGATAGACCGATGATGGCACTGATAATTTTGTCTGCATCGGCGTCGTTCAAGGCGGCTTGGGGCGGCATCGGCACCTCGCCCCTCATCGGAAATAAAACTACTCGAGATTCCTGCCGAACGGGTCTAAGGCAATACCCAGCAGGCCATTTTCTCTACCATACTTGCATTTGGGATCGGATGCGTTAACGCATTGGGCATGCAGATTACCGAGTTCGAAGATGCTTCCTGTTTGTGGATTGATTCGGAGGAAGCGGCCTTCCCGCTCAACAACATAAAGCTAACCATCGCGAGCGATAGCTGCTTTCATCGGGTCCTTGAGGCCTTCTACGAGTGAGTATTTCCCAAGCGATGCCGTGCAAGCTACGGTAAGTGCCAGAAATGAAACAAGTATGCACTTCATTATGTTAGAAAGAAGTTGTCAAGGAGGCGGGCTTATTTAGCTGCGGCTTTGAGCTCTTTGAATCGTTTCCGCATTTCTACGAGCTTCTCCTTGTAAGCCGGATCCTTGATGAGGTCGTTTTCTTCGCGCGGGTCTTTGCTGATATCAAAGAGCTGTTCCACGCTGTGCTCAGGATAGTAAAAATATTTCAGATCTTTGCGCACAAGTGCCTCAGAGGTAGGGATACGATCGGAATTACTGATTGTCGGGTGTTCGTAATAGAATTCATCGCGCCATTCGGGTGCTTTCTCTGCAAGGTAGAGTGGGGCAACGTCTGTTCCCTGCATGCCTTTGGGAATCTTATTACCTGTCGCATTAAGAATCGTCGGCGCCAAATCCACATTAAGGGTAAAATCATCATTGGTGGTGCCGTGCTTCTTCTTTGCCATTCGGGGGTCGTTGATGATTAGGGGAACGCGGATGCTTTCTTGGTGCGGATACCACTTGTCGGCAAGACCGTGCTCAGCATGGTAGTAGCCGTTGTCGGTGGTGAAAATAATGAGGGTGTTATCAAGCACGTCCTGTTTTTTTAACTCGGCAACGACCCTACCGCACACGGCATCCACCTCCGTCGCGAGACGGTAGTAGTTTTTCATCATGCGTTGGTATTTCTCTGGCGTATCAAAACGCCATTTGTAGCGGATTCGGCCTTCGTTCTTTTCGGTAAAGAAGTCCGGAAGGTTGTCCCAGGACTTCTGAGTGGCATTCGGCGGCACGGGAATAGTGACGTCCTTGTATAGCTCCATACTCTCCGGCTGGGGCAGGAACTGGTCCGGATGAGGATCTTCAGCGTGAGTAGCAAAAAAGGCAACAGTCAGACAGAACGGTTTGTCCTTTGGTCGTTTAGCGAGAAACTTCATTGCGTCCTCTTCGTTGCGCTTGGTCACATGGATCTTGCGTCCGTCTTTGAGCTTATACCAGTGCCGTCCCGAGTAGGAGGTACTGAAGTCAAATTCCTTGGAGGGGATCTTGCCGTTATGCCATTTGCCGACTTGCCCAACCCAGTACCCGTTCGCACGGAGAATACCGGGAAAAGTTTTTGAAAATGGTGTCTTCCATGGTTTAAATCCGCGGTTCCCGTGGCGTGACATCCACTGCCCGGTGAATAGTGAGGCACGACTAACTCCGCAGATCGAGGTGGTCACGCAGTTGTGGGTGAAGCGCATCCCATGCGAGGCAAGCTTATCAATATGCGGGGTTTTCACGATCGGATTGCCCGCGACTCCCAGCGTATCATGCCGCCAGTCGTCCGCGTAGAGAATCAGAATGTTCATCGGCTTTTCTGCAACAGCCGGGAGGCTAACAGCAAGGCAACAGAATAGATAAAGGATAGATTTTTTCATGGGAATATTTTCACTTGTGCACCCTTAATGGGCAACGCTATGTGACTGAGAGAAAAACTGTTCCATGCGCCGATGCATGTCATCATAAAAACCTTTTTTCATGGCTTCTAGGATGGCTGTCTTTTCTGGACCAGCATTTGCCATGCCCTCCTGTTCAGCGAGCATTTTCTCATGAAAAGCACGTTCGAGATCGATCATCGAGTCTAGGAAGGCACGCGCCGCACGTGAGTGTTCGACTCCATCGACGAGGGCATTTTCAAGCATCTTGTTCCGCGTCACAGCAATGAGGTCACCCTCACCCAGCTGCTCCATATAGCGGCGATGGCTCTTCAGGAAAGCCTTATGATCTGAATCATACTGAATCTCATCACGGTCTAACAATTTATCATATGGCCCAGCCTTACAGAAAAACTTCACCATCAGCGGAATGGTGTCCACCAGCATGAACAATGCGGTCAATATCCAATAGGTAATGAATGCGAACTCACCTCCACGCTCGCCCTGCTTAAAGAGAGAATGAAGCGCAAGGGTCTGAGTTAGAATGTCGCGGCGGGTATCGTTAGCTATCGCGGTGAGGCTGGCACGTTCGTCAGCTCCGGTAGAAGCTAGCTCTCCCTGCATGCGCTTGAGTTCGATAAGCATAGAATCGATTTGTTCCTTAAGTGTGGAGCGAATTTGATTCTGCTGAGTAACAAATTGATCTGCCTGATCTGCCTGCACCTTACGCCGGAGGGCTGACACTCGCTCCTTTTCCACAGCAGCAACGGCACGTTCGGCTTCGAGTTTTTTCTCAAAAGCAGAGATTGCGGTTGTTTTTGACTCGGCGATGTTTGTGAGCAGTGCGCTTTTTTCCTCGGATAATGATTTTAGCAATGCCCCAAGGCGTGCTGCCTCAGTGCGCCGCCATGCGAGCTGATCGTCACGGATACTGCGTGCACGTGGACCAAGTCCACGAATACCGCTGCGCTGTCCGTTGACCTCTCTCTCAAACTGCTCTTGCCAATACGCTTGTTCTTGCTGAATTTTCTCGTATTGCGGAGTAACCTTTACAACCTCCTCATCAATTGCGGTCACCCGCGTGGTGAATGTTTGGGTGGCCTCATCAATAGACTTCTTAAGCTTTGTCTGTTGCTCGGGCGTGAGTCCAGCAAACTCCTCATCGTTATCCTTTTGCTCAGCGATCAGAAACTTGGCGTTAAAGCTGTCGTTCCATTTGTCACGTTGCTTAGCGATTGCTGCTTCCTGAACACGAATCCCTGCAAGCTGATCGTCCTTCTCTTTTTTGAATGATGCCTTAGTCTGCTCAATTTGAATTGTGCGAGCTTCCTCAATGACGCCGCTCACGGTGTCATTAAACAGCAAGAGCACAAGCGGGTGAGCGATGGTCAGGCCCATTAGTCCAGCAACCACAAAACGAAGTGCAAACTGACCTAGTTTTTTGAATGGGGAAAGAAATGGCCGGTAGCTGGCGAGCAAGGCGCGATCAATAGTCATTATAATCAATGACCAGACACCGGCAACGGGGTAGATCACCCAGTTATTCTGAGTGAGGGTGGATAAAGCATAAGCGCAAGCGATAAATGCAAATGCACAAGGCACGAGTACCGTAGCACCAAAGGCAACATACTTTCGCTGTTCCCAACTAGGACATTGTTCAAGGGTCTCGGTGCCGGCTCCAGATAACCAAAAGAAAATACGCTTCCATATCGATGATCGAGACATATTCTTCATTAGCCTATGGTTACGTGATTTTTATGTATGGCCTTACACAACGTTTAAGAAATATCGTATCAGCGCATCGCCAGTGGGCGACACTCATGCTCGAGCCAAGCACGCTCGGCATCATTAAGCAATGGTGAGAGCTTCTCAAGCACCTCGCCATGGTAGTTATTGAGCCACTCGATCTGATGCGCCGGAAGTAGTGTCGGCTCAATCAGATCAGGATTGATCGGGCAGAATGTCAGGTTCTCAAACTTGAAGAATCGGCCAAATTCCGTTTCACGGCTAAGCACTGTGTGTACGATATTTTCAATACGCACACCGTGCTCTCCTGGGCGGTAACAGCCGGGCTCAATGGTGGTGAGCATACCAAGCTTGATTGCTTCACTGCTGGCAGCAGAGAACCCCTGCGGGCCTTCGTGCACCTCTAGACCAAAACCAATTCCGTGCCCGGTGCTGTGTTTGAAATTACGACCATGGCGCCAAAGCGCCTGACGGCAAATTCCATCGAGCTGCGCACCATTCGCTCCTTCCGCGAACTCAAGCATCAGCAACTCAAGCATCGAACTCAGCACTAGCGTGTAGTCATCCCTTTGCTTCTGGGTGGATTCTCCAATCGGAATCGTACGCGTGGTATCTGTTGAGCCGTGAACAAAATTACCCCCGGAATCGATGAGGAAAATATTGTCGGGCTGCACAGGTTTGTCCGACTCCTCGTCGACCGAGTAATGGTTCAGTGCGCCGTCAGGACCGAATCCCATGATCGACTCGAAGCTCGGGTGACGGAAACCAGCGAACTCGGCGCGGCATTCTTCGAGCTTGCGGCTTGCGCTCAGCTCAGTGACTGACTCACCATTATCAAGCTTGGCGTAGAGCCATGTGTAAAATTTGACCAAAGCGGCGCCGTCATCGATGAGCGCCTGCTTGGTGTGCTTGATTTCGGTTTCGTTTTTAACCGCTTTCAGGTCGGTCACGATCGGGCGATCATCCACGATGGTGCAATGACTGGTAGCTTCTGCCAGTCCGTAGCTGATGTATTCAGGCACGAGGAGGAGGCGTGCACCTGCGGTGAGCTCTTTCATAGAGGCTTCAACCTCATCATACGCCTTGATCGTCACCCCAGCTGTTTCAAGCTTTGCTGTCGCTTCGGGGGTCAGCTTTTCAGCGTCCACAAAAAACAATAACTTCTCATGAGTCACCAAAGTCCAGCAGTAGGCTGTGGTGCTAATCTCGATATCTGTGCCACGAAAGTTGAGCAGCCAGCAGGACTCATCAGTTCTGCCTAATAAATAAGCATCAACCTTGGATTGCTCCATCTTACTACGCAGGGTGGATACCTTGTCCTCAATCGTTTGGCCCGCATACTCGTCGTCGACAACAAACAACTCGCCTTTCGGCGGTGCTGGTCGGTCCGTCCAGATAATATCGATCGGATCAACGGCCGCATTCACTTTGAAGCCAGACAGCTCAAAGCTCTTGATCCATGACTTAGCCTGCTTGAGACCAGTCTCCGCACCATTGAATGCCACTGTGCTATCTTGCGGCAGATTATCTTTCAGCCAGCCATCCACGGTAATGGCACCAATATCACTCATGCGCATTAGCTCGATTTCCGTGCCTTCGATTGCATCTTCAGTGATTTCGTAATATCGGCTATCTGTCCAGAGCCCACACCAGTCAGGCGTCACGACTGCAGTTCCATTAGAGCCTTTCATACCTGTTAACCACTGCCTACAGCTCCACCGCTCGGCGACGTATTCATTGTTATGAGGGTCCGTGTTTGCCACAATCATGGCATCCACTCCCGCGTTCACCATTTCAGTGCGAAGCTGGGAGAGCTTTGTGTCGACTTGCATAAGCCGATAGAAACTATCCAAACAGCTACTTCTCAAGTAAAAACTTGCTAACAAAGGTTTTTTTCTTTTTTTGTCTAACCCTCTATTGGGGTAGCTGGACATATGGTTGTTATTACTAATAACCCGTCTTGATTCTTGATTCCTTGTGCTTTCCCTTTAAGAAACAAACATGCGCATTCTTACCGGCCTCCAGCCAAGCGGCAAACTTCACATCGGCAACTACTTCGGCGCCATGCAGCCCGCCGTCCAGCTACAGGACCAGGGGGAGGCATTCTATTTCATCG
>JABHEX010000117.1 GCA_018676385.1 Akkermansiaceae bacterium | reverse complement strand
CCTGAAGATTTTACTACCGCTCTTGTTGCTGGCAGGAGCCTATAGTGTGGTGAAGACACTACTACATTTTAAAAAGCCTAAGGAAATCAGGGCACCTAGCATAGTGGTTTCTGAAGCGAAAATCATTTTGGTGAAACCATCTGATCATGAGCCGCCGGTGCGCAGTTATGGGACTGTAAGGCCCTTGTTTGAAACGAACTTAGTGGCACAGGTGAGCGGTATTGTAAAAGAGGTGGCAATGGAGTTCCGAGTGGGGCGGAGGGTGAGCAAGGGGATGATACTGGCAAAGATCGATGACACTGACTACCGCGCGGCACTCTCGCGTGAACAATCAAATTTGGCGAATGCAAAACGTATCCTTGCCGAGGAGGTGGTCCGTGCTAATCAAGCGGCCGAGGATTGGGTTGCTTCGGGCAGGAAGCTATCAGATGCATCTGAATTTGTTTTGCGAAGGCCACAAGTAGAAGCAGCAAGAGCAAGTATCGTAGCCCAGAATATGGCAATTGTTAAAGCCGCTGCAGACATTAAAAGGTCTGAGATAAGGGCTCCTTATGATGCTATTATTACAGCTCGCTCAGCTTCGGTGGGAAATCTTGCAACTCCGCAAATGTCGTTGGGTAAGCTGGTGGCGACGAAAAGTGCGAAAATTAGGTTGCCCTTGACCTCAGAGCAGGTTTCCAGAATTACCATACCTGAGCTGGGGAAGGTGCAACAAAAAAGACTCTTAGTTACTCTGACAACACCTAAAATTTCCAATACGTCATGGACGGCAGAAATCGTGTCTAGTGAACCTACGGTTGATAAGCGTAACCAAGTGACCTATTTAATTGCGGAAGTGTTTGGGCCGTATGATGTAAAATCTCAAACACTCGCCATGGGAGCGTTTGTCAATGCCTCCATACCTGCTAACCCAATCAGGAATAGCTACCTGCTACCTGAGGCGGCATTGGTGAATGATGCCTTCGTCTGGGTCATAGATAAGGATAACAAACTGGCTCGCGTCGATGTATCTCGGGTATATTCGCTCGATGGTAAAGCCTATGTCCGAATTAAGGGAGGTGATTTTACACAGCCTCTAAGACTAGTGGTTCGACCGCTAACCAATTTCCGACAAGGCATGGATGTGCGTCCAATTACCAATGAGAAGTGACCATTGAATGATGAACTTCCTTGAAAAACATCCATTTATCACCTGGTTTGCAACAAACCCAGTGGTGGTGAATATTCTCATGATCAGTATCTTGGGAGCAGGTATCATTACGTCTTTAACGGTTCGTAAAGAGGGATTTCCCGCATTCGCAGCTGAGACGGTTACAGTTAAAGTTCCAATCCGTGGTGGTACGCCTGAGGATGTTGAAAGGGGAGTGGCAATTAAGATAGAGGAAGCCTTGGGCTCGGTTGATGGTATTGATCACTTACGTTCGGTTAGTAAAGATAGTATGGCCACTGTGACTATCCAGGCGAAGGAGGGTTACTCAATCACTAAGCTGTTGGGTGATGTTAAAATCCAAGTGGATGCTATACCATCTTTGCCAGAACAGGCCGAAAAACCAGTAGTCACTGAAAAAAAACGAAGTGGTCAAGTGCTTTGGGTAGAAGTGTATGGTGACGTGGCAGAAGATATCAGGAAAGAGACTGCCCGCAAGTTACGGGATCTATTGTTACGGCAAGAGGCTATATCAAAAGTTGAGGCCTTTGGCTCGCGTGATTATGAGATATCTATTGAGCCAACTGAACAAAAACTGCGCTATTACGAGATGACTTTTGATGAGCTGGCTCGAGCGGTTTCTAATAATTCTCTAGATCTTGGCGGTGGAGTCGTTCGTTCAGAGCGGGGAGATATAGCTCTGCGCTCACGTAAGCAGGCATACCGCAAAAATGATTTTGAAAACATCCCCGTGCGAACCAGCGCAGATGGCACTAGGATCTATGTTCGTGATGTAGCGGAAGTGCGTGATTCATTTGTAGATCAGGATTATTACAACCGATTTCGTGGTCAGCCCACGACCAGTTTAAAAATCACCACAGAGGGTAATGACGATATCATTAATGCGGTCAAGCAAGCGCAACAAGTTGTAAAAAATTTTACAGATCTGCCGGCAGGTGTGAAAATGACGAGTTGGCTCGACGGTGCGGTCAATATCAGGGATAGGTTGTTTCTGTTGGGTAAAAACGGTGGTTTGGGTGTTCTGTTAGTGCTGGGGATTCTGATGTTGTTTCTTAATCTGCGACTCGCATTTTGGGTCGCTATTGGGATTCCTGTCTCTTTAGCTGGGGCGATTACTCTATTCCCCATTCCGGGACTCGATCTCTCGGTGAATGTCATATCAGCTTTTGGATTCTTAATTGTTTTAGGTATCGTGGTTGACGATGCGATTGTTATAGGAGAGTCGATTTACTCGGAAAAAGAAAAAGACGAGCATCTCGAGCTCAAAGACTCAGCGGTTAACACTACAGTGCGCGGTGTCAGTAAGGTCGTTACGCCTGCAACTTTTGGTGTGATCACGACTATTGCAGCCTTTCTTCCTCTGACTCAGGTTAGCGGAAGGCTGGGGAACGTCTTTGGACAAATTGCCATCACTGTCATTTTTTGTCTGATTTTCTCACTCATTGAATCGAAGCTTATTTTGCCCTCACATCTGGCCCACATCGATGTGCATAAAAAACCAAAAAATTGGCTGACTAAAAGCTGGGCAAGATTCCAAGGGTATATTGCAGGTGGCTTGCAGTGGGTGATCGAAAGGTTCTACCGGCCTGTGCTTGATGCAATCATCCCATGGCGGTATGCAGTTATTGCTGGTTTTCTTGCAATTTTCATTGTGGTTATTGGACTGTTCCCTGCAGGGAAATTGAGATTTGTTTTTTTTCCTAATATCTATCGTGATAACGTTTCCGCATTACTGGAGCTTGATCAGGGGCAATCGGTAAAATATCTGCACAAAACTGCAGAGAAAATTGCGCAGGATGCGCGCGATCTCGGAAAAGACTACAAAAAGAAGTTCGGGCACGATCCATTCTTGGAAATCCAAGTGTCGGCTAGCACGAACACACGAGCAGCCATTGCGGCGGAATTGTCTCGTTCATCGTCTCGAGGGTTTTTATCGACGGAGGAAATCATTCGTGATTGGCGCAACAAAGTAGGGCCTGTTGCTGGCTCGCGGTCGTTATCATTTGCGGCTCGGGCCGGTCCGCCAGGGGGGGATATTGTGATCAATCTCGAAAGTGATAATCTAGATGAGCTAAAAGCTGCAGCAGATGATATGAAGGAAATCATTGCAACCTATCCTGGCGTCTACGACATACTTGATACCTTTGATTCTGGTAAGCCTGAGATTCGTTATAATATTAGCCCCGAAGGACAGGCAGCAGGATTTAATGAGCGCGATCTGGCTCGTAACATTCGAGATGCGTTTTATGGACGAGAGGCACAAAGAGTGCAACGTGGGCGCGATGAAGTGCGTGTGATGGTACGTTACCCAAAAGAGAAGCGTCAATCACTGGACACACTGCGCGAGATGCGTATTCGAGATAGTGATGGAACGATTGTACCATTCACGGTAGTTGCTGAAACTCGCTATTCAGAGTCGTTGGCATCCATCGAGCGTTACGATAATAAACGGGTAGTTGCGGTGGAGGCACGTGTCGATAAGACGATTACCTCATCTGAAGAGGTGCTTGAGCGGATGAGATCCGATTATTTCCCAAAAATGCAAGCTAAGTTCCCTGATATTTCCATCAGCCAGAGTGGCGAGGCAGAGCAACGAGCGAAGTCGATGAAGTCCCTTTTGATAGGTTTCGTTTTTTCCATAGTCTTTATCTACGTCCTGATCGCAATCCCGCTCAAGAGTTATGCGAAGCCATTGATTATTATGTCGGTGATACCTTTTGGTATTATAGGTGCCTTATTAGGGCATTACATTATGGATATTCCAGTCTCCATACTTTCTGTGTTTGGTATTCTTGCGCTTTCCGGTGTGGTGGTGAACGACTCGCTTGTGCTGATTTGTCGGGTTGATGATTTGAGAAAAGAGGGAATGACTGCGTTTAACGCATGTCGCCAAGCTGGGGCCGATCGCTTTCGAGCGATTTTGCTGACTTCATTGACGACGTTTTTCGGACTTGCTCCCTTGTTGCTTGAAAAAGAGGTGCAGGCGCAGTTTCTCAAGCCTATGGCTGCTTCTCTGGCATTTGGGATACTCTTCGCTACACTTATCACTTTAATTTTGCTGCCCGCCCTCTATTTGATTGCCAAGGAGATTAAAGATACGATTCGAAACCTATATGGTATAAGGCACGCAGACTAGATAGTATTTTACTCATTTTTGAGTAATTTGGAAATTGGATTTATCTCGTTGAACGTGTAAAATCATTTTCATGTTACAGCTAGTAGAGCAAGGTGGTCCATTCGTATGGGTGCTGGTGGCACTGGCATTCGTTGGAATGCTATTGGTTCTGGAGAGAGCTTTCTTTTTCCAAAAAGTGCGTATCAACGTGGGGGACTTGCTACTTGGGTTGGCAAACCATATTGCAAAAGGTGAGTTTGCTGAGGCTGTGCATGAGGCAGCACGAGCGCCGGGGCCTACGGCTCGTGTGGTGCATGCTGTGCTATCACGAAAAAATTTACCACGCCGTGATCTACGTGATGTAGCTCAGGAAGCCGGACAACTTGAAGTCCCAAGAATGGAGCGTAATCTGCGTGCTCTTTATGGAGTTGCATTGGTTGCTCCATTGATTGGAATGTTAGGCACTGTAAGCGGATTGGTTAAAACCTTTCTCGCTGTGAGTGAGGAAAAGGGATTCGCTTCACCTGCAGATATGGCTGGAGGTGTTTATGAGAGTTTGATCACCACAGGGCTGGGCTTGGCAGTTGCAGTCCCTGTGTATCTTTTTTATCTATTTTTTTACGGGAGAGTGAAGCGCATGGTGCATCGTATTGAGCGTGCTGGTATTGAGGTGGTCAACATCATCTGTGATGCTCGCGATAAGGCATAAGTGGTATCTTATCCTGCTATGCTGAGAGAAATATCCGACAAGGCAAAGAGTAAAAAATGAAACTTCAGCTGACATTACCTGCTAAACCCGGTTTTCTCCATACGCTTCCGGCACTTGATGTTATCGCTCTGGTGCTGGTGTTCCCCTTGTTGGGCCCGTCGTTCGTACAGCAGACAGGGATAGAGGTCAAATTACATGAGTCTACGTGGCGCTACGAGCAGATGGAGAACCCAATAGTTATCACTTTGGGGGCAGGTCAAAATAGGCCACTTTGGGTGAATAAAAAGCGTATCCCTATAGCCAAGTTAGAGGAGGAGGTAAAGCGCTTGCGCAATGAGGAAGGTGGTGAAAGCATTACGACTGCAGTGTTGAAATCTGATGTTAGTGTGCCCAGTGGGGTGGAAAAAGAAATTATCGATAGGATCAAAACTATGGGTCTGAACTGCGGTTTACTTTACAAGCCCGTGGTTAACAAATAATAACAGCGTGTATTTCCTCAGAAAAAAAAAGCAATTGCGTGATCGGGATGCTGGGTTGGTATTCCATTGGCGCGGAGCTAAAAAACACTACATGGCGAAGTTCTATGCTGTGATGGTCGCCGTGGGCTGTTTCGGATTTATTGCCTATGCTGTCCGTGTTGAAGGCCCCAAGCAACCGCTCATTTCCAAGCGGACGAGCACCCTTGTTATGCTCAATGAGGATGACCCCAATTGCCGCAAACTAATGATGCAAATCGAAGAGAAATCGCCATTTCCTTCAAGGTGGGATCCCGCCTATGATTCAGCGACAAATCAGCGAGTCGCCAAAATGGCTGATTCTATTATGGGTAAGGCTTGGGAATACCAGCCTGCTCTGCGGGAGTTGCCTCCTCGGTCTAACAAATATACACAGCTAACACCAATTCTTGATTCAGGTGCAGGTTTGGTCAGCGGGTTTATGCATCATTGGTGGCGGGATCTGGAAATATTGCAAAAACCCACTGGGTCAGAACTTTTTGTTAGGGGTATTGTGACTGTTGAGGGTAAACTTAATGAACGATTAATTCTACCTGAATGGATACTGCCAGCGAATCTAGTGGCCGAGGATTGGTTTGGTCAATCATTCCGCTTCATGCTGAGTGTTGATGAACAGGGAGTTGTGCGTAGTTGTGTGCCACTGCCCGGTGGTTCTATGGGTACGACCCGCGCTACCGATCTCCAGAAAGGTCTTGCCGTGTGGGTTCGTGCACAGCACTTTAAACCATCAGAACAATCAGGGGTCGTGTTCGGAGAACTACAATTACAAATCAAAGTTACACGCGAGAAATAAGCTGATGATCAACATGACCATGGAAGACTTCCTGCTATGGGTAATTGGTGTCCCCATGGTAATCATTGCCGTGGTATCGCTACTGGCTGGGGTGAAGCATCATGCTCGAATGCGCAGTATGAGGCAACAAATCGTGTGTTGCCGGATTTGTGGATATCTCTACGAAGACAAATCACGGAACAAACTTTCTAAGTGTCTAGAATGTGGAAGTATGAACGAACGGGGTAAATCTCGTCGCCTTGGCTGACTGCTTAGGTATTTCGGGCTATGGCTGTTATAATTTTGATGCCGGAGTTTCGGTGGGATGGGGCTTGCACTTTAAATCTTCTGCGGGATAATGGCATTCATCTCCACGTCACTTCCGAATGCACGATGGAGTTAGCAATTCACTGAAATTACCATATGAACGATCGTCGAGTAGTCATCACAGGAGTTGGGGTGCTTAGCCCCCTTGGAAATGACCTGCAGAGCACCTGGGATGGTCTCAAGGCAGGGAAAAGCGGTGTTGGTCCTGTGACTTTAATCGATCCAGAGGCCTACCCATGCAAAATAGCAGGTGAGGTGAAAGGTTTCGATGCAGGTCCGTGGTTTAACAATCACAAAGACGCACGTCGGGCTGATCGATATGCGCAGTTCGCTGTTGCGGCATCTAAAATGGCGATTACTGATTCGGGGATTGATGACGAGTCTGTAGACCGTGAGCGCGTTGGGGTCATGGTTGGCAGCGGTATTGGTGGTTTAGGCACCCTGGAGAATGAACATGAAAAGCTTCTAAAGCGTGGAGCGTCTCGTGTTTCTCCGTTTGTGATACCAATGATGATTTCTAACATTGGAAGTGGTATTTTATCGATGGAGTATGGATTTGGTGGCCCTAATATGGTGATTGTTACTGCTTGCGCGACGGCAAATCACAATATTGGTGAGGCATGGCGTATGATTAAGTTTGGTGATGCTGATGCTTTTGTGTGCGGTGGTGCTGAGGCGAGTGTGTTACCAATGGGTATGTCTGGTTTCAGTAATATGAAGGCACTGAGCACGCGGAATGACGAGCCCGAGCGAGCTTCGCGGCCGTTTGACACGGGGCGCGATGGTTTTGTGATGGGTGAAGGTGCTGGTGTTGTAGTTATCGAAGAATATGAGCACGCTAAGAAACGCGGAGCAACGATTTATGCGGAACTTGCCGGCTATGGTGTCAGCGGTGATGCATACCATATGACGTCGCCTCACCCTGAGGGGCTCGGTGCGGCACGCTGTATGGACATGGCGCTTAAACACGCTGGTATGAACCCAGAAGATGTCACATATGTAAATGCTCACGGAACGTCTACTCCGCTTGGTGATATTTGTGAAACTAAGGCTATCAAGAAAAGCTTCGGTAGCCATGCTACAGATGATTTGATTGTTAGTTCCACCAAATCGATGACAGGCCACCTGCTTGGTGCGGCTGGTGGTGTCGAGCTTGCCGCCTGTTTGATGGCAATAAAAGACAACGTTATCCCGCCGACAATTAACTTGGAAAACCAAGATCCTGAGTGTGATTTGGATTACACTCCGAATACTGCCCGCGAGGTAAAAGTTAAAAGCGCACTAAGTAACTCATTTGGTTTTGGCGGCCACAATGCTAGCGTACTAGTTAGGGAAATAGATTAAATACTTGGGGCATGAAACATACCTACCATCGCCTCGTCCACTTTGCTGACACCGATGCTGCGGGTGTAGTGCATTTTTCTAAGCTCCTGTGTTACACTGAGGAGGCGGAGCATGATTTTTTGGTTAAAGCTGGTATCCCATTATTGGGTGATGGTGGCTGGCCACGGGTGCATGTAGACTGTGATTTTGTATCGCCATTACGTCTTGCTGATGTTGCGGAAATTACAATCGCGCCTGACAAGATTGGTGTGAGCTCTATTACGTGGGCGTTTTCTGTGAGTTGTAATGAACGCCCGATAGCTAGTGGGCTGACGAAATGTGTGCGGATTGATGATGATGGTAACCCAGTTGATCTTGCACCATCATGGCGTCAGGCACTTACTCAATAATCATTAGCCGGTTTCTATTTGGCTGCCAGTTGCTCGCGTAGCATGGTTAGAACAACATGGTATGAAATAGTTAGGCTGCTGGCTGAAATCAGGTCGATGTTATCGCCCTCTTGATGCCACCAGTGGCTGTGTGCAAAATCTTTGCCTATGATGTCGATGGTGGGCACTCCTGCTTTATTCATGTATACATGATCATCAATGATCGAATGTTCAGCCATGTTGTAGTGTTTCTCATAGCCATGTTCTTTAGCAGCTCGCAGCATTGATTCGTAGAGTTTGGGTGGACTATCTGAGGGCACTGCTATCTTAAGATCTTTGTGGCCAACCATGTCTAAAAGTATTCCAAACTCTGGTTTTGGCTTACGTTGGTAGAGCGTGTGCGCGTAGAAGCGACTGCCGTAGAGGCCGTCTTCAGGTGTGATATTTTCGCCAAAAGCCTCTTCGCCATCAAAAAAAACAATTTCAAGTCCCTTCGCTAATTCAGGATTTTCTTTGCCAAGAGTGGTGGCAAGTTCAATGATTAAGGCGCAAGCTGATGCGGCATCGTCGGCACCCAGAAAATCGGGTATGCCTGGAATTTTTTTGGAGTCCAGATGGGCACAGAGGATTCCTTTGGTGGGCAGTTTAAGCAAGTCATCCAGCGTAGTAAGTTTATCAGGCTGGTAGCGCGCGATTAGGTTGGTAAATGTATGTTTTCCCTCCGGAGTGTCGCGCTGCTTTTGTTGGGTCATCGTACTCCATCCCTGCAAGGAAAGTTGTTCTGCTATGTATTGCTGTGATTTTTTTAAACCATCAGATTCTATAGTGCGCGGGCCAAATTCGAGTATTGCTCGAGTGTGCGTGTATGCGCTAATTCCGTGTGCATCCGAGCGATCAGTTAGCCAGTGCCAGAGTCCGAAGCCGATGCCTGATATCCCCAGTATGATAAAGACAATCTTGGTATTCATGCCATTCAGTGAGAATAAATATTACAACTGAATACCTAATAGATCGAGCACGCGCTGAAGGTCTTCATTACCATAGTAGACTAACTCAATCTTTCCTCTTTTGGGAGTGTGTGCGATTTTTACGTCGGTTGCGAATCGTTCACGCAAGCTATCTTGTATTTGTTTAATGACTGCATCAGCCTCGCGGCTGGAAGCTTGTCTTGGATTCGCTTGGTTGGGGTTAGAGAGCTCCTTAACAAGCTTCTCCGCAGCACGCACCGTAAGGTGTTTTTTGAGGATTTGATCGGCAGCAAGTCTCTGGGCGTCATGACTCTTCAGGCTGAGGATTGCCTTGGCGTGGCCTACAGTCAGTCTTCCGCCAGCTACGTTGTCTTGGACACTGAGATCTAGATCTGTTAGGCGCATGGCGTTGGCTACAGCTGCACGTGACTTACCCACGCTTTTCGCGATGGTCTCCTGTTTCATATTAAATTCCTTGGCTAAACGCACGTATCCTTGAGCTTCTTCAATAGGGTCCAGATCCTTGCGCTGGATGTTTTCAATAAGTGCCATTTCGAGCACCTCATGGTCAGTCGCTTCACGGATACGGATAGGAACAGTATCAAGACCTAGCTCCATGGATGCACGCCAGCGACGTTCACCGGCGATTAGCTCATGCTTATCATTCACCGTACGCACGATTAGCGGTTGGATGATACCGTGTTGGCGAATTGAACCCATTAATTCATCGAGCTGACCTTGGGCAAAATGTTTCCTTGGTTGCAGGGGGCTGGGAACTATACTGTCAATAGCAACGTGTAGATCTGCCGGCAAGGTATCCGATTGTGGATCTCCACCATTTTCTGTTGGCTGCTTCTTAATTAGAGCTCCTAATCCTTTTCCCAGTGCCTTTTTCGCCATAGGGGAGAATCATAGAGGCATCGCATGCGGCAATGCAAAGCCTAATTAGCATGGGAGGGCATAAAAATTTGTTTTTATGGTGATGACTCTTGTTTGCGTGGCTTGACTTTTTGTCCCGCTGAGTAGATGAATGAGGTGTCAAAATGAATTGCAGATCGATTATTTACTGTCTTGTAGTGCTTGGAACGATGAATATATCAAGTGCACAGGGGCGCGCAGTGGTCACCCCAGCTGTGGCGGAATCAGCTCAAAAGGCTGTCCAAAAGCTGGGCAATGAGATGATTAAGGGAAACTTTGAATATGGACAACAGCGCATGTATCCTAGGTGGAAACGTAGACTTGCCAAACGATACGGAAGTATGGAAAAGCTTAATGCTGCCCTTGCCTTGGCCGCGCAGCAGAAAATCATCATGCAGCTATCTGTGGTAGCCTTCCAAGCCGCAAAACCGGTTTCTTTTTTTAGCGTATGGCGTAGTCCTAAATACGATTTAGTCTCCAAAGAGCCTATCAAAGATGCCTCAGGAAAAGTGATTATAGTGGAGCATTGGCTTGCTATTGTGCCCACAATTACGAGGGTGAAAATTCCTGATCCTAATCAAGGAGGCAGGATTCGTACTCTTGAGGAGCAGAGCTACACGATTGCCGTATCAGAAAAAGGTAGCAATGACTGGAATTTTATGACAGGCCTGAAGCCGACTATTCAAGATCTCCGAGGTCTGTTTCCCACACTACCATTCAAGGCAGATGAACTAGGACTTCCACCATCAAAAGCCCGCGAAATTAAGTAAAGTTTAAATATTATGTCGAAAAACAATAAGCTCAGGCGTGAAGCAAAGCTCGTGCGTAAATTTAAAAAATTCTATGAACGCGCGAGCAGTGATTTTTGTGAAGTGCGTGGTTCTGAGATTCACGGGCGAGGTGTTTATGCGACAAAGAACATAGCTAAAGAAACTGAGGTTATCGAGTATGTAGGTGAGCCTATTAATAAAGATACTAGCGAGGGCCGAGCGTGGGAGCAGTATGCTCTGCATGAGGAAAATGGAGATGCCGCAGTCTATATTTTCACACTCGATGAGCAGTGGGATATCGATGGGAATGTCCCTTGGAACACAGCGCGCCTCATCAATCATTCGTGTGACCCAAACTGTGAGGCTTGGGTGATCGGTAGAAAAATTTATATATACTCGATTCGTGAGATTAAAAAAGGTGAGGAATTATCATTCGACTACGGGTTTGACATTGAAAGTTATGAGGATCATCCATGCCGATGTGGCAGCGCAAACTGTATCGGTTATATTGTGACGCAAGATCAGTGGCCCGAGTTAAGAAATCGTATCGCTAACAAGGTGGATGAGCTACAGAACGCCTAAATTTTTTGATCTTATGACTTACTCTGAGCGCCTAGCGCACCGTATCCAGTCCGTTGGTTCCCGCCTTTGTGTAGGAATTGATCCCCGACCTGAACTATCATCTGGCATTGATGCCATACCGGAGTTTTTGAATCGCTTGGTGGGTGAGACGGCCGAATATGCGGCAGCTTTTAAGCCAAACATGGCATATTTCGAGGCGATGGGGCTACGCGGTATAGAAATCCTCCAGGAAATGTTGGTGAGCATGCCTGAAAATGTGCCTATCATCCTAGACGCTAAGCGTTCAGATATTGGTGAAACACAGAAATACTATGCAAAGTCTTATTTTGAAAACTGGAATGTCGATGCGGTGACATTAAACCCTTTTTTAGGATATGATTCCATCGAGCCGTTTCTTGATTGGAAAGGTAAGGGGGTCTATTTGCTGGCAGTAACTTCAAATCTAGGTAGTGCCGATTTCCAACGACAAAAGCTCTCTGATGGTAGGTTTGTGTTCGAACTCGTGCAAGAACTAGGTAAACGTGCTGCATTAGAAAGCTGCGCTACTGATGTTGGCTATGTTGTTGGTTTGACCAACGCTAGCGAAGAGGTTCTTGAGCGTATTGTTGATAGTCCACTGCTTATTCCCGGTTTAGGTGCACAGGGAGGAGATCTTGCGAGTCTCCAAAAGCACCCACGCACTGCACCTGACGTTATAAACGTTTCACGTGCCATCAGCTATGCGGAAGAAGATAAGTCTTTTGCGCAAAAAGCTAAGGCGTGGAGCGAGCAACTTGCTGTTTAGGCCAAGTTTTTTATGGCTTAGAGTTTTTTATTTGTTCTGCCATCCAGTAGCTAAATTTTTTCTGACCGCTCTCGCCCAGATGATAGCCGTCCCAGAAATCATCCTCGGTCATGCCTTTAATCTGGCGGGCATCAAGTAGTTTCATTTCATTTCGCTCTATCAGTGCTACTGCATCTGGGTGCAAGTTCCATTTTTCTGGTTGCGGCATGGGCACGAACCAGATTTCCACCCCATGTTTTTTGCAGATCTTAATCAACCGCTGCATACGTGAGAAGGTTTGTTCTTTTGTTTCCATGTTAGATTCAAGTACAGATCTTTGTCCTGCGGCTCGAATGATATCGTTGTTAGTATTCAGCCCTTTATTGTAGTCGCTTACAACACCGGATAAGATTTTAAGCTGATGTTCTGGCTGGTCGCCTTCAAGAGCACTGAAGTGACAAAGTGTGGATTGGATAATACTGTGGAAATCATGCAAATCACGGCTCCATATTTCTGGGAAATCATTGATGGCCAAAAAATGGCGCGATAATCTACGCAGCTTAATGGGCTCTTGGTCATGAATGTGATGTGCAACAAATCCTACGACGAGAATTTCTGGGTGTTGATTTGTGTTTTCAAAGTAACGTTGATAAAGATAGACCCAATCAAGCATGGCGGTGCCTACTGGGGTGATTTTTGCAGATACTATTCTGGGTCCTTCAGTTTTCCTTAGGCAATCTGACACTAATTTTTCATCCAGCCCCGCCCTCATCAACGAGTTGCCGAAGAATATCACATTCGGTCGTTCCTTTCTCTTTGCCTCCTTTGCCGATTCAGCGATGATTTCTGGAAACATATGAATGTGCTCGCGATCAGAATCAATGTTAGGTGCCATAATCCTCGCTGTAATCTCCATGCTGATAACAAATAACACGACCGCGACAACGACACGGATTTCCTGGCGCATCGAAGGCGCACATTTATCTGTCGGTAGTGCGTCATAGTCGTGGTGGATATCTGCCATTTTTAATGATCTGTTAGAATTGAAAATAGATAAATTGCCCAAAGACCTGAGGAGGGAATAGGATGAGCATGGATACTAAATAGCAGTAGGCAGCTGCGCGCCATCCCCAGTGCACAACCTCAAGTCGACGTAGGGTATGTTTTTGCTCTAACCATATTTCGTAAATCATGAGAGGCGCACAGAAAAATGCTAGCATGCCAAGTCCATAGCGTGAAAGATACGTCATTTCCTGCTGTGTAAATATTAGTGTAAGCATATCCCAAGCCTGTGCCAAATTATCAGCACGAAAGAATAGCCATGTGAAGCAGACAACATGGAAAAACCAAACCGTGGCTAATACTCGGCCCCAGAAACCAGGTAGCTTGACTGAATGTGGCAGGGCGCGATAAATACAAAGGATTAATCCATGAATACCTCCCCAGATTATAAACGTCCACCCTGCGCCGTGCCACAAGCCGCCAAGCAGCATGGTTAGCATCAGATTACGGTAAATTTTAATGGTGCTGCATTGATTGCCTCCCATGGGTATGTATAGATAGTCACGAAGCCATGATGAGAGTGAGATGTGCCATCGCTGCCAAAAATCTGATGGATTCCTTGACAGGTAGGGCATTCTAAAGTTGGTCATCAGATCAATATTTAGCCATTTGGAGACACCTCGGGCGATTGATGAGTAACCTGCAAAATCGCCATAAATCTGGAATGCAAAACAATAAACGCCAACCAAGGCATCAGTCCCGGTGATTTCGTGTCTCTGTGCCCTGAAGATGCCGTCTGCAATAAAACCAAGGTTATCACCTACCACAACCTTGAGAAACAAACCGAGCAGGATTAGATATAGCCCTTCAGAGAAATTAACGGTATGCTTCGGTCTTGGATGTGTAATCTGTGGCAATAGCGAGGATGAGCGCTCTATAGGGCCTGCTACCAATTGAGGGAAATAGGCCACATAAAGTGCAAAGTCTGGCAATGATCGTGTGGCCTTGGTTTTTCCGCGGTAGACATCAATCGTGTAAGACAATGTTTGAAAGGTATAAAAGGAAATACCCACTGGGAGAATGATGCTCAGCGTGGAGATGTTGGCATGGAACCCGAGACATGTAAGCATTTCCGCGGTGCTTTCGATAAAGAACCCCCAGTATTTGAAAAATCCTAATAGTCCAAGTGAAACGGCCGCCGAAATCACCATTAGCCAGTGGTGCTTTTTCTTATCGTTACTTCTCTCAATGCCGAGTGCCGTGAGGTAGTTTACCAGCGTGGTTGTGAGAATTAGTGGCAAAAACCGCCAGTCCCAACAACTGTAGAAATAGTAGCTAGCTAACAGTAGTAAAATGTTTTGGCCGCGATGCGGCAAAAGACGATAGACTCCCCAAACAAGAGCGAGGAAGAGCCAGAAAGCGTAGCTGTTAAAAAGCACATGTCTTTTTAATTTCTAATATTAAAATGCCAAACCCCAAATAGCAAAAAATGCTAGATTGATTGTGGTTTGCTGTGACATTCGATTTTACCGTCGGCAAAGGTGAAGATGTGGCAGCTTTTGTGCAATGGTGATCGTTTAAACGCCCATGTAATAGTAAACAACATTACTCGCAGTAAAAGTTTGTAATGTAGGACATGAAATTCAATTTTAAGCCCCTTGGCGGGGTTTTCAGAAAATAGTTAGGAAATAAAAGTAGTTAATTAAATTTAAATTTAATCTTGTCTTGATACGGATTAATCACTATTTTCCTCAAATCGAAAGATATTACTATCTTTTGAACGTGCGTTAGCCGAATTCAAAATGTCTTTTAATAGACGTAGTGACTGGCTAACAACCAAACCCAAAAACAAAAAACCAGACAAACAATGAAAAAAACAATAAT
>JABHEX010000116.1 GCA_018676385.1 Akkermansiaceae bacterium | reverse complement strand
GTGCAGGAGTAGTGGGTCTATCCATTGCCCGCGCGTTAGCACTCGAGGGGCGGGATGTCCTCATTATCGAGAAAGAAGACGCTTTTGGGCTTCATACCAGCTCACGAAATTCAGAAGTAATTCACGCTGGCATTTACTATCCTAAAGACTCGCTTAAGGCCCAACTGTGTGTTGAAGGAAAACAACTACTTTATGAGTACTGCAATCTTCGCAGCATTCCGCATAAACGCACTGGAAAATTGATTGTCGCAACAGAAGATTTTGAGATCGAAACCGTAAAACAATATATCGATAAAGCAATTGATAACGGCGTTGACGACCTCATTTGGCTAAGCCAAAGCGAGGTGGCAGAACTGGAACCAGAAGTTAGTAGTGTAGGTGCGGTCTTCTCTCCATCCACTGGCATTATCGACTCACATAGTTATATGCTGAGCCTTCTGGGAGATACGGAGAACGCGGGGGGACTCGTGGTGTATCAAACTTCCATTACATCCATAAAGCCTCAAGGAGACAAATTCATTGTCAAAACAAAAGGTCTCAATGCCCACGAAATAAAAGCAAGCGTTGTCATTAATGCGGCGGGTTTATATGCATGTGATGTAGCGAGAACCATCGCGGAATTGGATGAAACATCTATTCCCCAACCTTATTATGCGAAGGCTCACTACTACTCATTATCGGGCCGTAACCCTTTTACCCATCTCGTTTACCCAGTTGCACGTAAAGCGTCACTCGGTGTTCACGTCACAGTTGATATGGGAGGGGCCGCAAGATTTGGGCCAGATCTAGATTGGATAGAAGGAATTGACTATTCTTTTGACGAGTCTAGGAAGCAACTTTTTTATGACGCCATTCGTCGATATTGGCCATCAGTAGGAAGAGATCAGTTACAGCCCGGCTACACGGGAATTAGACCAAAAATATCCGGTCCTAATGAACCAGCTGCTGATTTTTTAATTCAATCTTATGAAGCCCATCAGATGAAAGGCCTGATTAATCTGTTCGGGATAGAGTCTCCGGGCTTAACCGCTAGTTTAGCCATCGCTGAACTAGTCGGACGGCAAATTGAGTCTGAGAGCTAAGACTCAACTACTTTTTTTTGTTCGTTTAACAAATCAAGTGCTACATCTACGATCATATCCTCTTGACCACCAACCATCCTTCTACGACCAAGCTCGACTAATATATCAATGGTCTTTAATCCATACTGACTAGCAGCTTTCTCGGCATGCAATAAAAAGCTTGAATACACGCCAGCGTATCCCAAAGCGAGTGTTTCGCGATCAACCCGCACAGGCCGGTCTTGTAAGGGTCGGACAATATCTTCTGCGGCGTCAATCAACTTATATAAATCGCAACCGTGATTCCATCCAAGACGATCCGCTGCGGCAACGAAAACTTCTAACGGCGCATTACCCGCTCCAGCGCCCATACCAGCCAAACTCGCATCGATACGATCGCAGCCCTCCTCCACCGCCACGATCGAATTAGCCACTCCAAGACTGAGGTTATGGTGCGCATGCATCCCCGTTTGTGTCTCAGGTTTTAGAGTGTCTTTAATCGCCTTGAAGCGATCACGGACGTCGTTCATATTTAGTGCTCCCCCTGAATCAACCACGTACACACAAACTGCGCCGTAACTTTCCATCAATTTTGCTTGTTTCGCGAGACCAGAGGGGCTGTTCATGTGACTCATCATCAAAAATCCAACAGGCTCCATGCCGATCTCTCTTGCATATTCAAGATGCTGCTTTGAAATATCAGCCTCTGTGCAATGAGTTGCCACACGGACAACTCTCGCTCCAGCATCATAAGCTGTCTTTAAGTCGTGAATTGTTCCTATCCCCGGTATCAGTAATGTCGCGACTTTAGCGATAGACAATTCTTCCGCAACCGCTGCAATCCACTCTACATCTGTATGCCGCCCAAACCCGTAGTTAAATGATGATCCTTGTAATCCGTCGCCATGTGCGACTTCTATTGAATCAACGTTCGCCTCATCTAAGGCCCTCGCGATACTTTTAACATGGTCAATCCCGTATTGATGGCGAATCGCGTGTGATCCATCGCGCAGAGTCACATCTGAAATATATATTTTTTTATTCATTTTTCAACTCCATTCCTCAGACTGCAACCGTGGAGATCTGTTCGAGCGCTCGCTCGGCAAGCTTCTCACCTGTGGCAAGCGCCGCAGACGTCATGATGTCCAAATTTCCCGCGTAAGAAGGCAGATAATGAGCAGCACCCTCTACTTGGAGAAAAACGGTTGTTTTAATACCACTCAATTCACCAACACCAGAAATTCGGCAAGGACGATCAGGACCAAACTCCTCGAACTGGACTCGCTGCTTCAAACGATAGCCGGGAACGTAAGCTTGGACTTTGGCAACCATATCCTCAATCGCTCGTTCTATTTTTGTTGAGTCAGCCTCTGCGGACAAAACATACACCGTGTCTCTCATTAACATCGGGGGCTCCGCCGGATTCAGAATAATTATTGCCTTACCCTTCTTGGCCCCTCCAATAACCTCAATACCCTTCGAAGTGGTTTCCGTAAACTCATCAATATTGGCTCGAGTACCGGGCCCAGCCGAGCGACTAGAGATAGATGCAATAATTTCGGCATAGTGCACGTCAGCCACACCCGACACTGCTGCCACTATGGGTATAGTAGCTTGCCCACCGCACGTCACCATGTTCACATTAGGCGCATCTAGGTTTTGCTCTAGATTTACAACGGGTACGCAATAAGGACCAATTGCTGCGGGCGTTAAATCAACCATCTTAACGTCAGGCTTAATTGAACGAATCACACGATCATTTTCTATATGTGCGCCCGCCGAAGTCGCGTCAAAAACGACATCAATATCTGACATTACAGGATCTTTAGTCAGTCCGACGACCCCTTCAGAGGTGGTAAAAACGCCATTCTTCTTTGCCCGTTCCAAACCATCAGATTGCGCATCAATACCGACTAGGGCACCCATTTCGAGAAATTGTCCCTGCCTCATGATTTTCATCATTAAATCTGTGCCAATATTTCCAGAGCCAATGATTGCGGCTTTGACCTTTTTTGTCATCTTTATTCCCCGTCGTTAATCTCGATGAACGATACCGTGGGCTAGTGAACCGATAGCCCTTTCAATTTGAATTTATGCAAAGACCTAAATTTTCAGCCATTATAATCACCTAGAATAATTCTCGTAGGCGAACCAAAATATAAGAAATAAAAAGAAAAAATGCACTATTCTTTAATTAACTCAAACTAAGGTTATCACCATGAATCAGCTAGATCTGAACAATAGGACAGCAATTGTCACGGGAGGGGCTTCAGGTATTGGCGAGGCAACAGTGCGCAGAATGATCAGCTCGGGTGCAAATGTGGTCATTTGGGATGTACAAACTGATAAATTTAAGAAATTCGAAAAAGAATCACAGTGTATTCAAGTGGACATGGCAAGCGAAGAAGCTGTTTATCAAGCTCTGGAAGTTACACTTAAAAGTCATTCTAAAATTGATATTCTCGTAAATTCAGCTGGCATCAATGGAGTCAATGAGCCTTTAAAAGATTATCCGACAGAGATATGGAAACAAGTCATAGATGTCAACCTGATTGGCGTGTTTTTAGCGTGTCGTGCAGTCGTACCGCACATGTTGCATAACTCATATGGTCGAATCGTAAATCTATCCTCAGTTGCCGGCAAAGAGGGAAACCCGACCGCATCAGCTTATTCTGCTGCGAAAGCAGGCGTCATTGCGCTGACAAGATCACTCGGTAAAGAACTAGCGACGACTGGCGTATTGGTTAATGCCGTCACGCCTACAACGGTCGACACACCGATTCTAGAACAAGTCTCACAGAGCCATATCGACTACATGAAATCGAAAATACCCATGGGTCGCTTGGGCACAGCAGAGGAACTCGCATCATTAATTGCGTGGCTTTGCACTGAGGATTGCTCTTTTAGCACCGCCGCGGTATTTGATGCCTCTGGTGGGCGAACAACTTACTAACGGCTTTAGAACTTTAAGGACACAATCTATGAAAATGAAAGCAGCGGTCATCCGCCAAATGGGCGCCGACCAACCTTATGCGGAATCAAAACCCATGAGGATCGAAGAAGTAGAAATAGCAGCCCCCCAAGAGCGAGAGCTACTCATACAGATCAAGGCCGCAAGCCTCTGTCACTCCGACCTATCTAGTGTAAACGGCAATAGACCAAGACCCATGCCCATGATTTTGGGTCATGAAGCAGCGGGCATCGTGGTTGAATGTGGGCCAGGAATTACGGACATCGAAGTCGGAGATCACGTCGCATTGATCTTCGCGCCGAGTTGCGGTGAATGCATCTCGTGCAAAGAGGGCCATCCTGGCAGATGCGAACCAGGACAACAGTCCAACGGCGACGGAACACTGCTTGGTGGAGGAATACGTCTAAGTCAAAACGGTCAACCGGTCTACCATCATGTTGGTGTGTCTGCGTTCGCTGAGTTCTGCGTGGTTAATCGAGGGTCCCTTGTGAAGATCGATAAAAGTTTGCCGTTTGATGAGGCAGCTTTATTCGGATGTGCGGTTCTCACCGGAGTTGGTGCAGCACTAAATACGGCCGGCGTATTTCCGGGTTCCTCGGTTGCCGTGGTTGGTCTGGGAGGCGTGGGTCTCAACGCACTACTCGGTGCAAAAGTTGCTGGCGCTGAACAAATCATTGCTTTGGATGTTCATGACGACAAACTGGAAATAGCGAGAAGATTGGGCGCTACCGCTACAGTCAACGCAAAAGACGATGACGCGATTGAAAAAGTTAAGGAATTAACCAATGGCGGCGTAAATTTTGGCTTTGAGATGGCTGGTTCGGTACAGGCTATGGAATTAGCATACCGCATCACAAGGCGAGGCGGGACTACTGTTACCGCAGGACTTCCTCACCCTGAAGCCCGCTGGGAACTTCAGCACGTCAATCTAACCGCAGAAGAACGCACCGTAAAAGGCAGCTATGTGGGTTCGTGCGTACCTTCGAGAGATGTACCTCGTTACATCAACTTATACAAAAGTGGCATGCTACCAGTTGATCAATTGATGAGTGATCATTTAAAACTGGAGGATATCAATGAAGGATTTGACCGGCTGCAATCGGGTCACACCGTCAGACAGATCATCATGATGTAATGCGGCAACAATTAGCAGCCCGAACACGTTAATGCAAAACTGTTATGCCTATGAAGGGCTAAAAAAACTTGCAACTTCACTTCTAAACGGTTCGGGCATGGATGGAGCTAAGTCCACAGTAATTGCTGACGTGCTGCTTGAAGGGGATCTACTTGGTCACGACACGCATGGGTTGCAACTTCTCGCCCCTTACTTATCGGATATAAAATCAGGGGCTATGGCAGTTACAGGAGAGCCTGATGTGATCAACGACCTTCCTGCTGCGATTGCTTGGGATGGGAAACGACTCCCAGGAACTTGGCTCACTTCCAAAGCAATGGATCTTGCAGTTAATCGGGCAGAAACCTACGGCACTTGCACGGTTACAATCGCGGGTGGACACCATATTGCCTGTTTGGCAGCCTATCTTTTAAAAGCTACCGAAAACAACATGGTGGCAATTATTATGTCTTCCGCCCCTGAAAATAAATCGGTTGCACCTTTTGGTGGGATCACTGGAGCACTGACTCCCAATCCAATTGCTGTTGGATGGCCAACCGATGATGAACCCATATTGATCGATGTTTCTACGTCCATCACCACCAACGGCATGGTCGGCCGAACGACACAAACTCAAAAGAAACTGAACGGTCCTTGGCTTATCGACTACAAGGGCAGGCCCACCAATGACCCTAGCGTTATCACATCAGATAAAAAAGGAGCGTTATTACCAATAGGCGGTTTGGAATACGGGCACAAGGGCTTCGCTCTAGGATTGATGGTTGAGGCGCTAACTCAAGGCCTGTCAGGGCACGGCCGGGCAGACAACGTTAGCAAATGGACTGGGGAAGTTTTCCTACAGGTCTTAAATCC
>JABHEX010000115.1 GCA_018676385.1 Akkermansiaceae bacterium | reverse complement strand
GTAAAAGGCAATGCGTTAAACGGTGCGCCAGAGACCAGTGTTAACGTGGGCGTGCAATATTCCATGCCAGCGTTCGCCGGTGAGTTGACTCTCAGAGCAGATGTTGCTTACAGGTCAAGAGTTTACTTTCGTGAATTTGGAACACGCGAAGACTCACAGGATGCGTACACAGTCCTCAACCTGAATGCCGGGTGGAAGAGTAACACGGGTAAGTGGGAAGGGCGCCTGTTTGCTAAGAACGCTACCGAAGAGGGATACGTTGCATTTTTGGGTGGCATAGAATCGCTCGGGGGTCGGTTTGGCGGTTATGGACCTCCGCGACAAATTGGTATGGAAATCACTAGACGGTTTGGAATGAACTAGCTTGTGAATTTGTCTTTGGAAGCCACCGCGAAAAGGGTCGGCTGAAACCGAGAAGGAAAAATAACAACGGGGCAACAAAGCGCTCGCATAAAGTTTGGCGAATTTGTTGCTTCTCTTTCACACCCTCAAACAAATATTATTCTAGGAGTATTCAGTGAACCCCTCAACATGCGAGTTTATCGACGTCCAGGTCGAAGAAAAAATATTGCGAATAAAATTCAACCGCCCGGATAAGAAGAACGCCATCAATCGTGACATGTATGCGGCGATGGCCGACGCCATTCAAGCTTCGAACGAAGACACCTCGGTACGCGTCATTGTGATTGAAGGTACCGACGGATGTTTTACTAGCGGCAATGACCTTAAGGAGTTCATGGGCGACCCGGAAGTAGGAGAACAATCCTCAGTAGAACGATTCATTCAGGCTGTTCTCGTCGCCGAGAAACCCATTGTAGCGGCCGTAACGGGCTTGGCCACGGGAATCGGCACGACGATGTTGCTCCACTGCGATCTGGTGTATGCATCGGAGAAGGCTAGTTTCAATATGCCTTTTGTCAATTTGGGCCTGGTCCCGGAGTTCGGGTCATCGTTGCTGCTCCCCCACCTTGTTGGTCAACGACGTGCCTCGGAAATGCTAATGCTCGGAAAACCGTTCTCTGCGGAAACCGCACAGGCGGTTGGGATTGTGAATGACGTGGTATCACCGGACCAAGTTATTGAAATCGCATTGACCATTGCAAAAACTTTGGCGGCACTACCCTCGACGGCGCTCCGCCTAACGAAAAAATTGATGAAACAACCTCAAGCAGAAGCGATCGCCCATCATATTAATGTCGAAGGGGAGCTGTTTGAGCAAGCGTTGTCTTCACCGGAAGCGAACGAAGCATTTACCGCAGTTATGGAAAAACGAAAACCAAATTTTTCACAATTTGATTAGTTTCAGTTTAAACCAGCACGATTTGCAAGAGGAGTCGATTCCATGTTCAAAACATCAACATACGATATCGTTGTTAAGCCATGAATTTTCAAGAACCACTGCTCACCAGTATCCCTTCCGAAGCACTCGGCGAGGAAGTGGAAATATCGGTGCTATTCCCGCCCGATTTCGACGGTGAAACCCTACCGCTTATTATCAACCTGCACGGTGGTGGCGACGACCGAGATAGCCTGGCATATGTTAAACCGATGTACGACGATCTCATGACTTCGGGTCAGTTGCCGCGAGCAGTTATAGCTTCCTTCAGTGCTGGTCTTTCATATTACGCCGGTGGCTACGAGGCGTTCATCGTAGACGAATTTCCATCGTTCCTGCATCGCGAATTTGGTGTCTCTCTCGAACCAAAAGATACTGCCATTACCGGTGTTTCAATGGGCGGCTACGGTGCTCTAAAAATTGCGTTCAAGCATCCGGAGCGTTTCGGTTCGGTGGCAGCTATAGCGCCTGCCGTACTACCGTATCTCGACTATCCAACGGAGCTCAGTGCTGATAACTGGGCGACCAGAGACACCATCGACCCAGCCGTGTGGGGCGATCCTGTTGATGCGAAGCGGTGGCGGGCAGACAATCCAGCGAACGTGGTCATCGATAGTGCCGAGCGTATTCGCAGCAGTGGATTAGCCGTCTATCTCGAATGCGGCGATGAAGACCTGCTAAACCTACACTGGGGAACAGAATTCTTACACCGAACTTTATGGGACCAGCAAATTGCGCATGAGTATCGACTGGTTAGGTGGGGGGATCATCTTGGCCCCAGTTTTCCCGAACGTATGCAGGATACGACTAATTTTTTGGCGAAGGGCTTGACCGGCGGTCGCCATGCACCTCGGGACATTCCTCTTACTGAGGCAGAGGCAGCGTTTGCCGCGGACTTTGCCAACGGCATTCTTCCAGCTGAGGATGCCCTGCTCGCATTTGATCCGCTAGGAGAAAGAGCCCCCGCTGTCTTACGCGCCATGTTTGGCGAGAGTTTGACTCGTGCTGAGAAGATACTCGCAGCCAGCCCGAAATTTAAACGGTTTTAGGAGGGAGAAACACAATGAGTCAACGCGAACTTCAGATCCGTCCCGCGGACACGCCGAGCGAAGAGCTGGCCAAGATCCTCGACCGCGACGGCTGTGTTGTCCTGAAGGACTTCGCGTCGAAGGCTCAGGTCGAATCCATCAAAAGCGACCTGCAACCCTTCATCGAGGCCACGATGCGGTCGAACGATGACTTCGGCGGTTTTAAAACAACGCGGACGGGCGCCCTAATGGCGCGTTCACCGCGCTGCCGCGAGTTGGCCATCGACCCCCGGCTGCTCGGCCTCGTCGAGACCTTTCTAGCTCCCTACGCGAACACCTTCCAGCTGCACGTCACCCAGGTGATCCGCGTGCTGCCCGGCGAGAAGGTCCAGTTGCCGCACCGCGATCGTTGGGTGTGGAGTCAATTTCAACTCCCACCCGACGCCAAACCCGAGTTCAACCCAGTGCTCGACCGGCTCATGACCGATATCGAACCCCAGCTGAACACAATGCTGGCCCTGACCGACTTCACCAAGGAGAACGGGGCCACGCGCGTCGCGCCGGGTTCAACTAAGCTCCCTCATGACGAGGAGCCACCCGAAGAGGCCTATCTTTCGGCCGAGATGACAGCTGGCTCAATGCTTGTGTTCACAGGCTCGGTCTTTCACGGCGCCGGTGCCAACGAGAGCGAGGGCGCCCGAATGGGGCTCAACATAGACTATACGCTCGGCTGGCTACGCCAGGAGGACAACCAATACCTCTCTTGTCCACCGGAAATCGCGAAGGACCTGGACCCGAAGCTCCAGGCGTTGCTCGGCTACACGGCAGCCGGCCCTTCGTTAGGCTACTTCACTCCGCCACTGCCAGCTGGAAGAGACCTGAGCGCACCGGAACGGGCACTGAGGCGACCCACCAAGCCGGTCCGTCTCGATGCGGACGGTCGAATTGGGTTCGTTGAGGACTGATTCGCATCGCAGGGAATCCGACCACGGAAGTGAAGACGAGGCCTCCGGCCGGACCACCTTTAGATCGACTTGTGCCAGCCGATCGAACTGAAACACACTAAAACTTACTAAAACAAATTTAGAGGATCAACTCATGAAATTGGACGGCAAGGTATCACTTATTTCTGCCTGTGGCAGAGGCATTGGAAAAGAGGTCGCGTTAACACTGGCAAGACAAGGATCAAATCTTGTCATTAATTCCTTCAGCGAAAAGAACACCCAGGCTCTGGCGAAAGAGTTAGAGGTGCTTGGGGTGAAGGTGGTAGCTGTTGCAGGTGATATAACCAAATCCGCCGTGATTCTTGAGATGGTTGCTGCTGCCATCGATGCATTCGGCAAGATCGATATACTGGTTAACAATGTGGGCGGCGGCGATGACGCGGGTCATGACATCGACGACAAGGACAACCCTCTTGCTAAAGCAGAGGCGATGTGGGATGGGAGCTACGCGCATAGTTTAAAGGCTCCGGTTCTGATGTGTGAGGCGGTGTTGCCTCATTTCATCGAGAAAAAGTCGGGCAAGATTATTAACATGTCATCCCTCGCCGGTCGACCAGGTATGCCGCATATTGACATGGTACCCATACCGGCCTTTTACCACAGCATGAAAGCCGGACTGATTCGCTATACGCAGCTGCTTGCAGATCAAGTGGGGCCCCATAACATTAATGTTAATGCAATCTGCCCGGGGATAATTTACACCGATGGCTGGGTTCAGCTTGCCGAAGGCATGGTCAAGCACCATCCGCGCTACAAAGGAGAGGACCCGCGCGAGTGGTTTCTCGGGGTTGCCAAAGGTAGATATGCCGGTGAGGGCATGCCCCAAACACCCATGCGACGAGAGCAAACTACAGAAGATATAGCAGAAGCTGTGCTGTTTCTCGCATCCGATGCAGCAGCCAATATCACAGGGCAGACCCTGAATATCGACGGCGGAATGGTCAAGGACTAGTTAGGTTGAAACCAAAGCAGAAACCAAGGATATATCATGGCTGACCTGACATTGGGTGCACACATTTTTTGGGGAAGCTGGCGCGATCGAAATCGCCTGGCACCAGACATTGTTGCCATTGGCATCCATAGTGCTGGCGCCAATAGTCATCGGTATGCTGATCAGAAGGCGTTACGAGGCGTTTGCACTGCGCTGGGAGG
>JABHEX010000114.1 GCA_018676385.1 Akkermansiaceae bacterium | reverse complement strand
TTATGCTTTCCGCGTCATCAATCAAAACACCGGAATAATTACCCAATCTTTCTGTAATTTATGATTGAGTGGGAGCAAAACGATGTGCATTAGCCATGAGTATAATATGAAAATCATTGCGCACGTCAGAACCTGTTATGGTGAAAAATTTGGGGTTCCTCGGCAGGCAGGTCTCGTCGATAAAGCATGGGGGAAGCTTGTTTTTGAACCTGATTTTAGAAATACAGATGCACTACGCGGTTTGGATGGGTTTTCTCATGTCTGGCTAGTATTTGTTTTTCATCAAGCTATCAGAGACGAATGGAAACCGACCGTTCGCCCACCTCGCCTGGGCGGTAACGATAAAGTCGGTGTTTTTGCCAGCAGATCTCCTTTTAGGCCGAATCCAATTGGGCTTTCATGTGTAAAACTGGAACAAATTGATTACTCATGTGAAGAAAACCCTACTTTAAAATTAAGTGGTGTGGACCTCGTTGATGACACCCCAGTATTAGACATCAAACCCTATATCCCTTATGCGGATTGTTTGCCAGATGCTAAACATGGTTTTGCGCAGGGTGCGCCCAGATTGTCAAAAATTACCTGGGCAGACGATGCCAGCGCCGAGCTACTAGGCTCCACCAGACAATTAATCGCCGACACACTGGCATGTGATCCTCGGCCCGCCTATCAGCAAGATGATCCTGAACGTGAGTATGGCTGCCTGATCGATGGGTATAATGTGCGCTGGTTGGCTAACGAGAGAGGCATTAAAATTCTCAGCTGCTCACTCGTGTAGATAAGCCTAAAAATCTGCCCTATTTGCCAATAAGCATCTTTACACCAAAAACCAATAACACGACGCCAAAGATACGTGTTAGATGCTGGTTGCTAAGCTTTAGCATAAGATCAGTACCAAACCATGCTGCAAGTGCAGCTGCAGTGGCAGCAAGGACGACGACTTTCCAATCGATCAACCCGGGCTGCCGAGAGTTATTTACGGTGGCGATCGCAGCGATCACAACAATCACAGCAAGCGAGGTGGCAACTGCTTTTTTTTGCTCAAAACCCAGTGCGGCGACAAACGCTGGAACCATAACTATCCCCCCACCCACACCACACAGCGCACCTAACAAGCCAGCGGCAATACCAATGATGGTGCAAATAGCGAGCGTCTTCATGCAGTGCAAATATTAACAACTAGGCGGTGCAACACTACACGGTGATCTAGTGCGGTCGTCACCAATGTGCGGTCCGCATCCAAACAAGAGGACATGGCATCACGCAACTTACCAGTGCCAAATCCCATGGCATTACGACTGGCAAGAAACATCGGATAAGCATTTACGCCACCGGCTTTTTTCTGTGGTAGCCATGCGCGTTCGGCTTCGGGCAAGGAATCCAGCGCACCCGCGTAAGATTGATAGTTTCCACTCGGCAGGCTACGACCTTCGCTGACAGCGCATGCCATAAACAAATTCCTCACCGTTGGGATGATCGAGGCACGCAGAATACCCACAGCACTCTCCTTGCGGGCGAGTTGCTGGTCGATCAGTTTAATTGCGCGTGATGCATTACGTTTCTGCAATGCATTCCCAATTTCAAAAACAACCCCCGCACGGCTCAGCGGCACCAGCAGACGCACATCCTCCTCATTGACCTCGCGGCGATCACCAAGGTAAATATCAATCTTTTCGAGCTCGCTATTTATCTGCCTGGTATCTTCTCCAGCGAGCATCACAAATAGATCAAGCGCCTCACGATTAAACTGCAGCCCACGCTCTGTGGCTTTTTTACTAACAATCGAAGCCACCTGCTCCTGCCAACCGTCGCGTGAGACGTCCGGCTTATCAAAGCTCTGCACACTCGCTTCTTTATTGAGAAATTTATAAAAAGCACGCCGCTTATCGAGACCAGTCGCGCTAATGATGAAGTGAATGTCGTCCGGCAGTCCCTGCTGCAAGCAATCTAACAATGCCGCCACGGCATTCTGCGTTAACTCCGCATCACCGGTGCGGTCACTGGCGAGAAAATTCGCACGCTTCAGCCAAACGGTCTTGCCACCACCGAAAAACGGTAGCGTCTGGAGCGACTGGATGACTTGACCACATGCCGTATTCGCCTCGTCCGCATTTGCCACTGTGCCATCAATCACCTCTTGGGAAAAATCATCGCCACCCTCAGGCTTGAGTTTGTCATAGAGCTTTAACGCCTCCTCAGAGACGGTGCCTTCATCGCTTCCGGTAATGACATGGATTTGGCTCACACCAGTAAGATGCAGGAAGAGCAAGGGTAGAAGCAAGACAGAATTACTACTGCTATCTTAGCTTTGAAGATTTGTATTGGACTCCCGTTTGCTTAGCCCAGTTTTCCCACTGAGTTCTTAGCCTATTAGCTACCTCCGGTTTAACCTTGCTAAGATCATTCATCTCAGTGCGATCTGCCGCCATGTCGTAGAGTTCCCAGTTTTTCACACGAGCATCCCAGACCAGCTTCCAGTTATCTTCCCTGACTGCCCGACTGCCGGCAAAAGCCCAGCAGAGTGATTGATCACGTTTGATGGTCTTGGCTGGTGATTTGAATACCTCCAATAGACTCATTCCCTCAAATGGAATAACCTTCTTGCCCTTATACTTTTTTGGATAGGCAGTTCCACCCATTTCCAGAAATGTTGGAAGAAAATCAATGACGTGCCCGATCTGGTCGGTAAACGTATTTTTAGGAACGACTCCGGGCCAATGCGCAATTAATGGAGTAGCAATCCCACCTTCATGCATACGTGATTTATATCTACGAAATGGAGCGTTCTGGGCATGCGCCCAACTCGGGCCCACGTGCGAGTAATACTCCTTGGGGCCTGGAATGTGGGCCGTGTTGTTTTCACCACCCGGTGATTCAGCAGAACTCCCGTTGTCAGACAAAAATAAAACCAGTGTGTTATCATCAACACCAGCATCCTTGAGAGCCTGCATGATCCTGCCGATTCCTTGATCCACACAGTCGATCATCGCAGCGTATACCTCCATGCGCTGGTTCTGCCAGCCCTTGTTCTTAGCCTGCCCCCAAGGGTTCGCCTCGGGATCACGTGGCGGTAGTTTCCACTTCGGGTCGGTGAGCCCTATTTCAACGGTCTTCGCATAGCGACGTTTCTGCAGCTCGTCCCACCCCATGGAAAATTTGCCCTTATACTTCGCTATATCTTTGGGTTTTGCATGGATCGGATAGTGTGGCGCAGTGTAAGGAATATAAACGAGAAAAGGATCACCTAAACTAGCAAAGCCCTTGATCATTTTCACCGCCTCATCAGTAAAGGCATCAGTCGTGTAAAAGCCATCAGGAAACTTAGTGATCCTTTTGTCATTCTCTCCATAGAATCGGATACGCCCACCCTTGAATTTCGGGTCAGGCTGTGCAGGATCAAAAAAATTACAGGCACCATCCCATAACCCGTATGACTGATCAAAGCCGCGGTCATAGGGGCGATGGGGTGCACGGCTGCCATTGTGCCACTTGCCGCTGATTCCCGTCTGATAACCAGCCAGTTTCATTCCTTCTCCAAGAGTAACCATATCATCGTTGAGAAGCTCGATTCCACGGCCACCATTGCGCGGATAAAGACCCGTGAGAAGCGAAGCACGCGTTGTGGTGCACTTGGCATTGTTATAAAACTGCCGAAATCGTAGACCTTCAGACGCTAACCGATTAAGGTGAGGCGTCTGAATAATTTCCGCACCATAAGGTTCGATATCAGACCAACCCATGTCGTCCACCATGATGAGAACAATATTCGGCTTGTTGGCTGCCTGTGCGAAAGTAGCCATGCAGAATACCATAAAAAGATTGATTAACTTCATGTAAAAAAATGTGTTTTTTGTGAGAAACTCTAACTATTTGTCACGAGAGTGCTTCATCCTTCCAAATCTAGCTCCAGAAAAGCAAGGATAGAAACAGAGTTTTTGAACGATAAAAAATTCTCATCGTTACGGTCAGTTCATTGCGGATACGAGAATAGATATTGTTCATATCAGAAGTGCCTTGCCTAAGCTTAAAACGACAGCATTTTAAGTTTTCCAACCAAAAAAACAACTACTGACTACCATCAAAACGGTAATGGCCGATCATTTGGTAATCGAACAACTGATTCTCCCACTTGGGACCAGAGCCGATGTTATGCACGATCCATTTTTCATCGCGTCGCTCCGCAGGGCCAGGAACAACCACTCCGATGTGAGTCGCACCGTGCGGCAGACGCCATGCAACAACGTCACCATACTCAAAGGCATCGGCCTGTGGGCCTGACTCGGGAATTACGATCTCGGTTCCAAACCTGCTAAAATAGCGTTGTAAGTTTGGCACTCGACGATGATCAATGTTTGTATCCGGCCCCTTCAAATCCCAAATTTGTGGGTAAATACGGAAATTATTTTGCATGTCTTCATGCACGAGCTGTTGCAGGTCAATCCCAAGCGCCCGGTAGCTGCGGATTACGACATCCGTGCACACACCTTTTCCTGCTGGAACGTCACCATTGGGGTAAGCAATCTTATAGTAGGCAGGATCGTAGGTTACATCCTCGCGAGTGCGCTCAAGCGCTACGGCTGCAAGCTCGTTACCGAAACCATCACCTTTGGTGAGCCAAGCCACGGATTCTTCGACCTTGAGCTCGGTTACTTCTCCCCGCTCAGCCCATAGCTGGGCGATGAAAGGCTTGGCAACAAAAGTCACCACAACCACAACCAGCAGTATCATCAACCATCCTCCACCCCACGGCTTGTGGGACTTTTTTTGAGGTCTTGGCCCGATGTACTCTATCCGGTTCATTTATTTGTGATTTCTGTAAAGCTTATAGAACGTTGCGTAACAGCACAATGTGAATGACTTATACACAACATTAATAAGCTGCGTTGGCGAGGATATTTCAAGTAATCGGGCATTTTTTTAGGTTTATCTCATCAGAAATTATTTTGGCTTTGGCAAAAGCCTTGAAGCCACCCAATATCCGCAGTAGATGCTCATCGAGAAAAAACATCACCCGCTAAATTGGGGAGAGTTAGATCTAGCTCTTTTCGGGCTGCAAAACGACTGGTACGGGAATCCGTTGGAGGTTCCTGCTGCGTTCGGGTTAGCGATGGATCACGGTAGCTTCTGGTTTGTTGCAACCCGTCAAAAACCTGCAAAAATACATCCACAAGCACGCCCCAGAAAATTTATGCCAGAACTCTGGAAATATGACGTCGCTGAGTTTTTTATCAGTGACCCTCAGTCGGGCCGTTATCTAGAGTTTAACCTCGCGCCAAATGGTGCCTGGTGGAGTGCAGAGTTCACCGCACCAAGTGTGCGTGCTCATGAAGACGAGGTTGAAATACCGGGAGTTAAAACATTTGGTGATTTAACACCCGATGGCACATGGATGGCAGCGGCGTCAATTCCGCTCGATATCCTAGAGGCCCGAGTAAATTTTGGTGAGAGTTCTTGCATGAACGTAACTATGATTATTGATTCACCAGAACAACAATTCCTATCAGCATCGGCTGCTCCCAAAGGTAAACCTAATTTTCACCAGACAAGTCTTTTTCAACCCGTCCGTATTCACGACGGCGGACTTACATTCCACGAACCAACAACTTAATAAAATGAGCAATAATACAAAAAAAATATCTTTCGTAGGTGTCGGGCGCATGGGCGCTAACATGGCGCGCCGCCTGAACGACTGCGGCCACAACATTACAGCAGTTTATGATGTCTATGGGGAAGCCGCAGAATCTCTAGCCCAAGAGCTCGGGTGTAGTGCCGCCACAACACTCGCTGAAACGGCTCAAGATGCTGATATTATTATTACAGTAGTCACCGATGACGACTCCATGCGTGAAATTTTTCTCAATGAGAAAGATAACCTGTTAGTCAACGCGAGTGGCAAAATCTTCATCAATTGTGCAACGGTCTCTCCGGATGTGCATGTGGAAATGGAAAAGGCCGCCGAGCTCGCTGGGGCAACATCACTCGAAGCCTGCATGGCATCGAGCATCAGTCAAGCACGCGAAGGCAGCCTCTACCTGATGATTGGTGGTAGCGAAGATGGATTCAACGTATGCCGAGGACTACTTGATCAGCTCTCGACTAATCTGCGCTATATCGGCCGCGCAGGAGAAGCAGCCAAAGTAAAGGCACTCGTCAATATGGTGATGAATATTAATACGGCTGCCCTTGCCGAGGGACTTGGGCTTGGAGAAGCTCTCGGTCTAGACCTAGATATGCTATGTGAAGTCTTTTCTCAGACAGGAGCCAATTCACGCGTACTAGAAACCGATTCCGAAGACATGATCGATCGTGACCATGAGTGCTGGTTCTCTGCTGCACATGCAGCCAAGGATAGTGGTATTGCCAACACTCTTGGTAATGAACAAGGCATCACCCTGCCTTTATCTAATGCTACCGAAAACCAATACAGAAAAATGATCGATCTTGGTATTGGCGAGCTCGACAAATCAGGAGTAGCTGAACTCACCTTCAAAGGAAGAACATCCTAGTCATGACACCTGTTAAAAATCAACACGGCGAGCTCCTCGATACCCAACTACACGACACAAACCGAAAAGATTGTCTGGTAATCCTAGGCCACGGTGTGACGGGTAATAAAGACCGCCCGCTATTATTATGGTTGGCGGAGGCGTTACAAAACCATGGCTACCCAGCTCTAAGAGTATCGTTTTCAGGTAATGGCAACTCCGAAGGATTCTTTCAGGACAGCACGGTGAGCAAAGAAATCAGCGACCTCACTGCCATCATTGACCAAGTAGGCCACGGCAAGAAAATTGCATACATTGGGCACAGCATGGGGGGTGCCGTGGGGGCACTGGCAGCAGCACGAGATGAGCGTATCCATGTTCTAGTTTCACTTGCAGGCATGGTGCATACAGCAGAATTTTGCGAGAGAGAATTTGGGGCCATTATCCCAGACAAGGGAAATATGTGGGATGAGGACGGCTGTCCACTTTCCAAGCAATACATCGATGATATGCAGGCAATTAATAGCACTATTGACGCCGCTAAGGGAGTAAAGGCACCATGGCTTCTCCTACATGGAACGGCAGATGACGTGGTATTGCCCAAGGATAGTCATGATCTATACAACATTCTTCAGTGCCAATCCGATCTCATAGAGATTGAGAACGCAACTCATTCTTTCGATGACAACTACCAGGCTGTTTCAGAACACATCTGCGCATGGCTAGACAAGCATCTGGAGTAGTTCCTGATTGATTCCATGCCCATGTGAGTTTATAGATACCATTTATGGATGACGAATCTCAGGATCGACTCGAGCTTGCTTTGCAAGCATCCAATGAGGGCGTCTGGGACTGGTATGTAGGTGAAGAGGACATTTACTACTCTGCCCGTCTACTAAGACTGTTAGGATATGACGAGCGTTCAGCACCTAACGTCATCGCCCGTTCTGCTGAGTATCTCCACGACGAGGACATTGAGGATTTCCAGAATTCATTACGTGACGCTCTCTCCCCTGATGCCGCTGATAACCTAGCAGCAGATTGCCGTTATCGCCACCCAGATGGGAAATGGCACTGGTTCAGGATACGCGGTGTAGTTGTCAGAGACGAGGAGGGTAGAGCCCTGCGCGTTGTAGGATCATTCATCGATATCTCACGCAGAAAAATGGCCGAAATATCGCTCGAGGAAGAACGCTACAGGCTACGTGAGCTCATTGATAACGTCCCGGTCAATGTTTACTATAAAGATAAAGAATCAAAATTTGTCATGGCAAACACCTCAATCGCAAAAAGATTTGGGGAAGAAACCGGCGAAGACCTTGTGGGTAAAACAGACCACGATTTTTTTGGAAAGGCCCATGCTGACACCGCACGCGCTGACGAAATAAATATCATGGAAACCCGAAAACCTCAGATCAACGTAATCCAACGTGAGAACTGGGAGGGCAAAGATGATACATGGGTGGAAATTACCAAACTGCCATGGCTTGACCGACACGGCAATCTCCTCGGAACCTTTGGCGTAACGAGTGACATCTCTAATCTCGTTAGAACTCAAAGACTACTCACCAACGCAGCAGAACAATTACGACAGCGAAACATAGCATTTGAGGAAGAACTCCAACTAGCACGCGAAATCCAGCAAGCGCTGCTTCCCCAGAGTGTTGAAGGTTTAATTCTTCGAGGTCATGACCGCGAGGTTTCTTTTGCTTGTCGTTACACTCCAGCGTCGGAAATGGCCGGCGATTTCTACGAGGTCATGCCTATCTCCCAAGACTGTATTGGTATTCTGGTATGTGATGTCATGGGCCATGGTGTACGTGCCTCACTTATTGTCTCGATGCTTCGCGGGCTAATCGAAAAAGAACGCGACTCTGCAACAAGCCCTGAATGGTTTCTCTACGGAATAAATGATGGTTTGGTTTCCATCCTTGAACGCGCAGATGTTACTCTTTTTGCGACTGCCATCTACTGTGTTGTTGACCTCAAAAAAGGAACGCTCTCCTACAGCTGCGCTGGACACCCCGCCCCTATTGTCACTCGACTGAACAAGACACGGCAACTTGCGCATAGCGATGGTAAGAAAAATCCAGCGCTCGGGCTGATGCCCAAGAGCACCTACACAACTCGATCGATTTCATTAGATGATATTGACCGCATGGTCATTTTCACTGACGGCCTACACGAGGTTGAAAACAACGATAGTCAACAGCTGGGTATTGATAACATCATTGAAAAGATCCAAGAAACATCACCTCAAAAAATCGATAAGAGCTTGGACTCCCTCATCGATTATGCGCGTAAACACTCTGCAGGTGGTGACTTCAACGATGACGTTTGCCTTTTCGCCATGGATGTAGGCTCCGGTCTTTAGTGGATCTCTTGTCCAGCTCCATCCACCGCTCCCGTAGAAAAAATTTGCGGCACGATACCGGTTGTTTTTTGGTAACGTGTTCGCATTTCAGCCATCACATTTTCTACTTCATCTGTCCTAACAAGTGTAATGGTTGATCCACCAAACCCTCCTCCAGTCATTCGACTACCGATCACACCACCATCACGACCGATATCCCAAGCAATTTCTACCATGGCATCTAGCTCCTTACAGGATACTTCGAAGTCATCTCGTAACGATCGATGGCTGGCTGCCATCATCTCACCTAACTCATCGGTCTTGCCGCGTGATACGGCAATCGCTGCCTGCTGAGTGCGATCAATTTCGGTAATTACGTGGCGTCCACGTTTATACACCACCTCGTTCATTTCTGATTTCACAGCATCCAGATCGGCCATGCTAACTTCACGCCATGACGCCTTACCAACAACCGATAGTGCAATTTCTGTCTGTTTTCTGCGGTTCGCGTATGCTCCGTCGCTGAGTTCGTGATGCACATTGGTATCAGCGATTACCATACTGATAGATTTATCAGTAAACGGAATTGGCTGTGCTTCCTCTGAACGGCAATCAATAAGCACAAAGTGATCTTGTTTCGCAAAGACAGATGCAAACTGGTCCATAATGCCACATGGCACCCCCGCAAATTTTCTCTCCGCACGCTGGCATAACAAAGCTTTGTTTTTGGGGTTAATTTCAACACCTAACAAACCCTCAACTAGTGTAGCAGCAGCCACCTCGATCGCGGCCGAACTGGAGAGCCCAGCGCCCAATGGAATGTTAGAGTGGATCACTGCATCAAATCCTGGGAGCGGCCAGAGGCCTTTATCACAAAACCCATCAAACACACCACGTATATAATCCGCCCACTTTGGCTGTCCCGGTGTCTGCGGTTCATCAAGCATGACCGTTGCTGGTTGATCAGGAAGTACCGTCGAAAAAAGATTCGCCTCCGAAGTCCCATTGGGAGCGGCCGCTATGAAAACATGCCGGTTGATTCCAGCAGGTAATACGAACCCATCACAATAGTCGATATGCTCACCAATCAGGTTCACACGTGCAGGTGCCGAAGCTATGATGAATGGCTCCACGCCATGGATTTTCTCAAATTGATCTAGGAGCTCTTTTTTGAGTTGTTTTAAAATAAGATTTTCGTTGCTCATGTTAATAATTCATCTGCTACACACGGATACCTAATCTGACGATCTCTGCGAGCTATTATTACACAAATCCTCAAGGATTATAGCCGACATCATGCATTTTGACACCGGATACTTGTTTATATGAGTCGTGATAGGCATATGCCATAGATTGTAATAAACATCGATAGCACTGACGGCGTATCTTTACGCGATGATGTCCTTGATCACTTTCGCAGGTTTTACACCTATTAATTTTTGGTCGAGCCCTTGATAATTGTAGGAGAGGCGTCTGGCATCAAAACCAAACATCTCGAGCATGGTGGCGTGAAGATCGCGGACATGCACTGGGTTCTTGGCAACTTGATAGCCCATTTCATCGGTCTCACCATATGTCATCCCGGGTTTCACGCCTCCGCCGGCCATCCAGATAGTGAAAGCATTTGGATTATGATCACGTCCGGTAAATTTGTTGCCACTCCCGCCACCGCGGTTTTCAAGCATTGGCGTGCGACCAAACTCACCGCCCCAGACAACGAGTGTATCATCCAACATACCACGCTGATCGAGATCGGTTAATAAAGCTGAGATAGGCTTGTCAATCTGGCGGCATTTATCCTGAAAACCACCATTGAGGGCCTCGCTTTTACTTGATCCGTGTGAGTCCCACCCCCAATCGTGAAGCTGAATAAAACGGACACCATCTTCTGCAAGTCGTCGTGCGAGCAAACAGTTATTAGCAAACGATTCCTTACCGGGCTGGGTGCCATACATCTCGTGAATGTGAGCGGGCTCATCATCAATGCTCATAGTTTCTGGCACAGATGTCTGCATGCGGTATGCCATCTCATACTGCGCGATACGGGTGACAGTTTCAGGATCACCAATCTCATGAAATGTGCGCTCGTTGAGGTTCTTTAATGAATCAAGTGCCGCGCGCCGAATATCGGATGAAATACCTGCAGGGTTGGCTGCATTGAGCACAGGGTCACCTGTAGAGCGGCATTGCACACCTTGATAGACCGACGGCAGGTAGCCACTTCCCCAGAGCGATGATCCCACGCGCGGGATTCTGCCTCCCGAAATCAGCACCATGTAACCAGGTAAATTTTGGTTGTCCGTGCCAAGCCCCCAAGTGGCCCAAGCACCAATTGTCGGGTGACCTAAATTTGGGCTACCAGTCTGCAAGAGCAACTGGGCAGGCCCGTGGTTAAACTGATCGCTCTGCATGGTTTTAATAAAGCACATCTTATCGGCGTGCTTGGCGAGTTGGGGCAGGCGATCCGACACCCATGCACCAGATTGCCCGTGCTGGGAAAACTTAAACTGCGGACCAAGCATTTTGGGCACTCCTTGAATGAACGCAAATCGCTGACCTTCCAGATACTCTTTCGGACACTCCTTTCCGTCGTATTTTTCTAGAGTTGGTTTGTAATCAAATAGCTCTAGCTGACTGGGAGCACCAACCATATGAAGGTAGATCACTCGCTTGGCCGTGGGTGCAAAGCTTGGCGATAATGGGGCTAACGGGCTAGATGGATCGCGGGAGATATTTAATGGCCCTGCGGCGTTAGATACACCTTGGCTGGCAAGCCACATTCCACCAAGCCCAGTAGTGCAATCACGTAGGAACTCACGACGAGTCGAGTGCTGAAGTTTTTCTGCCTGAAGTTTTTCGAATAGATTCATCAATTTATCGGGTAATGGCCTCATCTAGGTTAAGTAGAACAGATGCGATCACCGCATAGGCTGCGCCATCGGCGGTCTCTGCAAGTTTTTTGCTCTGCAATGGATTATCCGTAAAGTTTTGCTCTAATTTATCGAATAGCTTACGCAGCTCTGTAAGTCTTTCTGGTGTGATCCGCTGTGATGTTGTAGCGCGATAACCGAGCGCGATTTTAGCATGCACAGATTCCTCCTTACACATCAGCATACGCTGGCCTAATACCTGTGCACACTCGTGAAATGCAGGATCATTCATGACCGCGAGCGCCTGGATCGGTGTATTAGATGGCATTCGGCGCTTGCTACACATTTCACGCGTAGGTGCATCAAATGTGATAAACGTTGGGTATGGGATACTGCGTTTCCAAAACGTATAGACCGCACGACGGTAACGCTCTGGATCACCAGGCTCGGGTGTCTTCCACTTTGGCCCAGCGAATGGTCTCCAGACACCGGGCGGAAGCGGTGGAAATGTGGGTGGCCCATGAATCTTTCTACTGAGCAAGCCTGATGCAAGTAGTGCCGAGTCACGCGCCATTTCACCTGTAAGGCGCTGGCGTGGGCCGCGGGTCAGTAGTCTGTTCGAGGCATCAAGTTCGTGTAACTTGGGCGACACTTTATTCGACTGCCGGTAGGCCGCGCTGGTGAGATATCTACGGAGCATCGCTTTAATGTCCCACTTCATCTCAGTAGCAAACTCTACCGCAAGTGTGTCCAGAAGCTCGGGGTGAGTCGGTTTTTCTCCAGCTGAACCAAAGTCTTCAGGCGTTGGCACGATCCCCACGCCAAAAACCTCTAACCAAAGCCGATTTACAAACACACGAGCGGTAAGAGGATTTTTTGGCGAAGCAATCCATCTGGCAAAATCAAGTCGATTGGGTTTGCCTGCTTTGGCTTGCATCGGTGGAAAGACACTTGGCGTGGACGCGGTCTGGATTACCTGCCCTTTATCTAGCCAGTTCCCCCGATTAAAAAAGTTCGTGACCCGTGAGTGCTCAGGATCGCGCTCAGCGATGACGAGAGTATTGACGTGAGGAATGGTATTGAGCTGCTTACGCGCCTGCTGCAGATCGCTACGTGCATTGACAAATTTTGAGTCTGTCTGCCCTGTAACCCATGCGGAATCGTCACTGAGTGATATGCGTCCCCGCTTCGCCACGAGAGCAAAAGAGGCCATATACATGCCGCCATTCTGCAGTGTAAATCGGATTTTTTCTCCCTCACCCACCGGCAATACCTCGCTTAGAACAAAAGTCGCGTGTCGCGGACGGAAAAACTTATAGTAAGTTCCCCACCCCATGCCTCGTTTTTGAAGCGATTTGTTAGGATTGAAAAATGGATGCGCCTCATCGGGAATCACGTCAATTAATTTAACGAGTTGCGCTTTCCCATCGACTCCAATTTTTTCAACTTGTATATGATTGAGGGATGCTCCCCACTCGGCATCGGTCAGCGCCTTACCCTCATCTTTGGGAAGATAAGTGAGCCGGAACGCGGTAAATTCTTTTAGTTTCTCAGGAACTTGAGCAGTCAGCGTATAGATTGAGTTAATCTTGGCATTATCAGATGCCCTAAATTCTGCAAATCCATCTTTCTCAACAATACTCAAATGCGCGGTATTAGAGCTCGCCGAAAGCTGGGTAACAGGGTGCCATACTGACGACTTATCGACCTCCAACCAGGCGTCATGGATAGTCTGCTCAAGCTGGTCAATTTTGTTAAGCAGGTTGTTGGCTTCGGCGTATTTATTGGGATCAAGCGGAATAGGCAGCACTGGCGAGTTGTCTGTAGCATCCGAATCACGGGTGTTATTAAAAAACTTGAGGCTATTATAATATTCCTCGTGCTTCAAAGGGTCATATGGATGACTGTGGCACTGTACGCAATTCATCGATATTCCTTGAAAAACCTCCCAAGTGGTTACGTTCCGGTCCATGGCGGCAATTAAGCGAAACTCCTCATCGTCAGTGCCTCCCTCACTATTAGCCTGAGTCAGGCGGTGGAATGTCGTCGCAATCTTTTGTTCAAGTGTGGCATTTGGAATCGCATCGCCGGCGAGCTGTTCGATGACAAACTGATCATAAGGGAGATTTTGATTGAATGCATTGATGAGCCACTCACGGAATTTCCAGACATCACGCTTGCGGTCGTTGCCAAGGCCTTCCGAATCAGCATAGCGAGCGAGGTCCATCCAAACCGATGCCCAGCGCTCGCCAAAGTGGGGCGATGCGAGTAGACGATCTGTTTCTTTTTCTATCGCTTGGGCATAGTCATTTTTTGCTGCAACCTCAAAAGCATCAAGCTCGGCAATAGTGGGTGGCAATCCAATTATATCCAGAGATGCCCGGCGCAGCCACTCGGCAGGCCTTGCTGGTGCTGATGGCTTAAGCCCGTTACTTTCTAGTTTCGCTAAAATAAAATGATCAATCTTACCGACAGGCCACGTCGAGTCCTTCACGTTAGGGGCTTTGTGTTTTTTGGGTGAAGTAAACGACCAATGTTCACCCCACTTGGCACCTTCCTTGATCCAGTTACGCAGAGTCTTGACATCCTCATCACTGAGCCGTGGGCCGTGCTCAGGCTGCGGCATCAGAAGCTCTGGGTCATCACTGGTAATTCGTACCATCATCTCTGAGCCGTCTGGATCCCCGGGGATAACCACTATTTTTCCTGACTCACCTTTCCCTAATACCTGATCACGATAAATAAACGATACTTCACTCGCCTCCTTCACTCCACCGTGACATGCGATACAATTTTTGTTCAAAATAGGCTGCACATCGCGAGAAAAGTCCACCTCGGCTGAAAGAGAGGAGACCAACAGTAACGCTATGAATAAACGAGGCATGATTATTTATTGGCTGATACGTTATTATGATAAACTTGTTTCAATATGGTAACGACACAACAAAATTAACCCCAATCATCTCATCAAGCAAGTAACGCCTTTGTTCAGGAGCCTAAACAAATCCGATTTCAATGGGAGCATAAGCCATGATCTGCCTATCATCAACCATGCCCGACTCACTCTGGATGAAGTTACGGAAAGTTCCATGGGGGAGCTATACCGTTTCTCCTGCATCAAAAAAGAATTTACCCCGGCTCCTAGAGAGCTTAGCTTCGCGAAAACAGGCGCGCGCAATGAAGGCAAGCCATGAAGTGTGGACCGCTCTGTGCTCAGGAGATGTTTACCAGGCAGCTGAACCAGCATTTCCTTTTCTAATAGAAATTCTCGGCATCTCAGAACCGAGCGTGCAAGGTGAGATTCTGGATATATTTCTTAAGTTTACCGAGGTACCGGAGGACGACTCTGCAGAGGACTGGCAGAAAAACCTCCGGAATTTATTGAGAAATGAATACCGGTTTTTTAACAAACTCAGCCATTCGCGGGATGAAATCGTGGCGGATCGAGCGCGGCGGTTATTGAGTTAAAGAGTCGCGACTACTCCGCCTTGCGGCCAGCTACGGCTGAAACAATACCGAAAACTAACAATATAAACAGCGACTTGCCGAGCTTCACCTCGTTGGCAGGTGTGACGTCGAGTTCGAGAGCCAGTTCCTTGGCCCCGGCAACCTGCACACCACGAGTGAAGCGAAGCACTTCTCCCCTGCGGCGCACTAAGGTGCTAATCGTCTGCGGTGCAGAAATTTTATAATATCATGTCTTACTGAGTGAGACACACCATAAAAGAAATCCTTGGAAAAATTATGGCTTTCTTCCAAATCCATTAAAAGATGATGCTCGGCAAAGGCTTGTCATCGCGACTCCCCTGCCCTATATGGTGTGAATGTCCGCCGAAATGGAACACACCGTCGCCTCCGCCGCCACGCTGGAGGGAACATCCCTACATACTGGAGAAAAAGTCAGCCTGACCGTGAAACCCGCACCTACGGGGCACGGATTCAAGTTTCGCCGCGTCGATCTAGATGACCAACCATTCATTGATGCCGATGTCTCTAAGGTGCAGACCGTCGAACGCGCAACGACGCTCGCCGAGGGATCTGTGAAGGTGCATACTGTCGAGCATATCCTCTCAGCCCTGTGTGGTATGGGCGTGGACAACGCGATCATCGAGATGGATGCGAACGAGCCACCGATCGGTGACGGCTCGTCCCAGCCGTATGTGGAACTCATCAAGAAGGCCGGACTTGAGCAACAGGACAAGCCACGTAAGGTTTATGAGATCCGCGAGCCCATTCATCTGGAGACAAAAAACGGTTCGTTGGTCACGATCGTGCCGGATAAAAAATTTCGTGTCTCTTGCACGAACATCGGCCCAGATGGTCGATTCACCCAGTTTTTTTCTAGTGAAGTCACGCCTGAGCTCTACGAAAAGGAAATCGCACCCGCGAGGACGTTTGTATACTACGAGGATGTAAAACCGCTCCTAGACAAGGGGCTCATCAAAGGCGGCAGCTTGGAAAATGCCGTAGTTGTTAGGGGCGAGGAAGTGATGAGCAAGGAGCCGATGCGATACGAGAATGAGTTTGCCCGCCACAAGGCGCTAGATATTATCGGCGACCTAATGCTTTCAGGCAAAAGGATCATGGGCCACGTGATTAGCGTGCGCCCCGGCCACGGCCCAAACACCCAGATGGCAGCTACGCTCAAAGAGGAATACATGCGTATGCGGACGATGGTTCCTCCTCTAAAAATTCCCGACGGCGAGGGCGTGTTAGACATCAACGAAGTGATGCAAATTCTGCCGCACCGCTATCCATTCCTCATGCTTGATCGAGTGGTCGACTTTGAGGGCGACAACAAGTGCACCGGCGTCAAAAACGTCACCATCAATGAGCCCTTCTTCCAAGGTCACTTCCCAGGCCATCCCGTGATGCCCGGAGTGCTTCAGGTGGAGGCGATGGCGCAAGTGGCATCTATTCTGCTTTTACGCAAGCCAGAGAACCAAGGGAAAATCGGTTACTTTATGAGTGTGGACAAGGTGAAGTGGCGCCGCCCCGTCCTTCCTGGCGACACCCTGTTTATTGAAGCTGAAATCCTCAAAGTTCGCCGCAATATTGGCTCTGCGGTCTGTCGCTGCATCGTCAACGGTGAGATCGCCTCATCTGGTGAGTTGAAATTCGCCCTGATCGATAATTAATCTGCTTCATCCGAGATCCCTGACTCCCCCAAGCTTGATGATTCATCCGACCGCTATCATTGACCCCGCTGCAGAGATTGCTGACGGTGTAGAGATTGGTGCCTATAGCGTGATTGGCGCAAATGTGAAGATCGGTAATGGTAGCATGCTGAAGTCACACGTGGTCATTGAAGGGCACACGACCATTGGTGAAAATAACATATTTTTCCCGTTCTCTGCCATCGGTCAAGTCACCCAGGATCTCAAATATGCCGGTGAACCAACAGCATTAATCATTGGCAATCACAACACCTTTCGCGAGAACACCACAGTTCATCGGGGAACTACTGAGGAAGTCCCTACCCGCATTGGTGATCACAACCATTTCTTAGCATATGCTCATGTTGCGCACGACTGCCAAGTTGGCAGCCACTGTATTCTCTCCAACAACGGAACGCTGGGAGGTCATTGTGAAGTGGGAGACTACGCGATCATTTCTGGACTCTCCGGCGCGCACCAGTTCTGTCGTATTGGAGAACATTCGTTGGTGGGAGGCTGCACAAAAATTGTTCAGGATGTACCTCCTTTCATGATTGTCGATGGCAGCCCTGCGGCCGTTAGAAGCCCAAATCTTGTGGGGCTGCAGCGCAGGGGGTTCGATAAAGACGAACGCCGCACCATCAAACACGCCTACAAAAAACTCTTTCTCAACAAGGATCACAGCCTTGGTGATCTCGTGGTTGAGCTCAAGGAATCAGACTCCGCTGAGGAGACGCATGTTGCTCGCCTGATCGAATTTATCAGCGGCTCAGAGCGCGGTGTTATCCGCTAAAGATCACTTACCCACTGATACGCTGCCTAACAATCGCCACAGCTAGCGATACCAGCATCAACCAGGCAAACCAATCACCTACCACCGCGTAGAGTGTGAGAGGACCATCAACAGGCGCATAAGCATGACCATAAAGATTACCTCGTGTGAAATGGTTGCCATTCTCATCCTCAACGATCTGGCGGTCACCTGTGGCCGGATCAACTAGCGATCCTGCGGCGGAAATGATGCCACTGACACCAGTGTTGGCACTACGAATCATCGGTCGACGCAGTTCAATAGCACGGAAGCGCGCGTTCGCCATGTGCTGAGCCGCGGCTTCACTTTCCTTAAACCATCCGTCATTAGTCACGTTGACGATCACTTGCGGCTCGTGCCTGACAAACCGTCTCGTCAATCGACCCACAGTATCTTCAAAACACACATTGGGAATCACTTGCACGTCACCCTCGGCTGTAGGTAGTGTGAGTGGTTCAGTTGACTCCCCCGCGCTAAAGTTACCAGCAAAGTCTGCTCCAGATGAGAATTTGAAAAGCTTTGTAAGAACCGGCAGATCGTCCTTAAGCGGAATATATTCGCCAAAAATCACGAGATGCATTTTCCGGTAAGTCTCGGCACTTAGCGCGAGCGGCTGACCTGGTTTAACGGCCACGATGCTATTGTATTGGCCCCCGCCTTCTTTCCATTTAATCATCTTATCAACGTGCTCGGCCTCAAATTCATTCATCCCAGCAATAAGTGTAAAATTACCGAGCGGCCGTATCTCGTTTTCTAACAAATGTTCAATGTTCCCGTGAAAATAATACCCTTCCTCACCCTCAACATAAAGCAGTGGGTTAGGCAAAGCACTCTCAGGCCAAATCACAAAATCAGGGTGTTTCAGCTCGACCTCTTCATTCGCTGACTCTACAGACTTTTTGTTAGAATCATCCAGCGCCTTGATGGCGAGTTCTGTGCCCTCACGGTAGCCATCCATAATCCGCACCACTTCACTCTCGTCCCATTTCAAGTTTTGCGGGATGTTTTCCTGAACCAGTAGCACACGCACTCGCTGTGTATCCCATGAGTTCACATCGCGAGCACGCCAAACTCCATAACAAAAATGCATCGTCAGCAGCAGTGCTGCCACACTGAAGTCAAGTCGAGCTTTGAGCTTACCTGTCATTGCCTCCTGTCCCAATCTCCTCCCAGTCTGGATCAAAACAGCACTCATCAACACCGGCATGAATGCTAAGCCAGTAACCCCAACAAGGTCAGCCGCTTGAGCCAGAACAGGGGTGTTATGAAACGCTACACCGAGCCCATTCCAACCAAATCCAGTGAACAGCCATCCGCGCAACCACTCAATCCCCACCCAAGCAGCGGCGTTAACGAAAGCAAAACGAAGTGAACGAAATGAATCACCAACTGCGCTACCAAAATTTGCCCCGGATTTAGCGGCAGCTTGTTTATTGGCAATCTTTTCTCGGATTCCCTCCCGCTCGTTAGGATCATCATTATTTTTAGAAAGTTTTTTTCGCCAAGGATTTCCTATACTAACGGCAATAGCACCCCACAAACCGAAGTAGAGTGCGAGAAACGCGGCCATAACCAGCGCACCTAGTCCACTCACTGTCCATAGCCACTTCAGGTTAAT
>JABHEX010000113.1 GCA_018676385.1 Akkermansiaceae bacterium | reverse complement strand
GGCGCAATCTTGACTGCTGTGTGTGCAGGGCTGGTAGTAGCACCTCCTACTAGTATTGGTGTTTTTAGTCCACGCCGTTCCATTTCCTTGGCGACGTTAACCATTTCATCAAGGGATGGAGTGATTAAGCCGGAGAGACCTATGACATCGACTTGTCTTGCTGCTGCAACTTCAAGAATTTTTTCACATGGCACCATCACGCCCATATCGATAACTTCGAATCCATTGCAGGCGAGAACCACGCCAACGATATTTTTTCCGATATCATGTACATCACCTTTAACTGTCGCCATGAGTATGCGTCCGGCAGTGAGCGATTTCTCTGCCTTTAATCTAGCACTTGTGTCTGTGATATTGGGATCACTAGCCATCAGCTCCTTCGTAATTGCGGCTATTTTAATCTCTTTTTCCTTTTCCATATATGGTTCAAGGTAAGCAACAGATTTTTTCATTACCCGTGCGGATTTAACTACCTGAGGGAGAAACATTTTGCCGGCGCCAAATAGATCCCCCACTACGGACATACCATCCATGAGTGGGCCTTCAATCACATGTAGAGGTTTATCATATTTTTGTCTCGCTTCCTCAGTGTCCTCCGTGATGAAGGTGTCGATCCCTTTAAGTAAGGCATATTCAAGACGTTTTTCTAACGGTGCATCACGCCATGCGAGATCCTCTTTCTGGGTTTTCTTTTTGATGCCTTTGAACTGTTCAGCAAAATCGAGCATTCTCTCAGTTGCATCTGAATCACGGTTGAGCAGTACATCTTCGACATGCTTCAGCATGTCGGGTTTGATTTCGTCATAGACTTCTAACATGCCTGCGTTGACGATGCCCATGTCCATGCCTGAATTGCCTGCATGGTAGAGAAATGCTGCATGCATCGCCTCCCGCACTGGGTTGTTTCCTCTGAAAGAGAACGAAACATTGGATACGCCGCCAGAGATCTTGGCGCCCGGTAGGTTTTTCTTGATCCATTTGGTGGCTTTAAAAAAGTCCACAGCATAGTTGTTGTGCTCCTCAATGCCTGTGGCAACGGTGAGGATGTTAGGATCAAATATAATATCTTGGGGGTTAAAACCCACTTTATCTACAAGGATGTAGTAGGCACGCTCACAGATACGGATTTTTTCCTCATAGGTAGCAGCTTGTCCATTTTCATCAAATGCCATTACTACCGCGGCTGCGCCGAACTTCATAATCGTTCTTGCTTGTTGTTTGAACGTCTCTTCCCCCTCCTTGAGGGAGATTGAATTAACAATACCCTTACCCTGTAGGCATTTTAGTCCTGCTAGTATGATTTCCCACTTTGATGAATCTACTGTGATCGGGACTTTAGTAATATCGGGTTCAGACTGAACGAGATTGAGAAAACGAGTCATCATTTCCACGCCATCGATCAGGCCGTCATCAAAGCAAATGTCAATAACGGGAGCACCATTATCGACTTGCTGTCGTGCCACTGCGAGGGCGTCTTCGAGTCGATTTTCTTGAATCATTTTCCTAAATACAGGAGACCCAGCCACATTGGTTCGCTCACCAATCATTAGAAAATTTTTATCTGGGGTGTGATTGTAGGGTTCTGTGCCAGAGAGCCTGAGCATTGGCTCAATAACAGATCGTTTCCGAGGAGTGACGCCCTTAACGGCTTCGGCTATTGCCGCAATATGCTCTGGCGTACTGCCGCAGCAGCCACCTGCAAGATTGATGAAACCGGCTTTCGAGAAGTCGAGAAGCTTATCTTGCATATCTTGAGGTGAGAAAGGGAAACCCGTTTTTGACAGTGCGTCAGGCATTCCAGCATTTGGGTAACAGGAAACAAATGTATCTGCTACATTGCTGAGTTCAGCAATGAAGGGGCGCATTTCATCGGGCCCGAGTGAGCAGTTGAGGCCAACGGCCAGCGGCTTTATGTGAGCCACGGCATTCCAAAAAGCTTCGATTTTTTGCGCGGAAATCATGGTTTCACCGCCACGACCGACAGCGGCAGAGATAATCATGGGAAGATTGAATCCGTCTTCTTCAAATACATCCTGTGCTGCTACCAAGGCAGCTTTGGAATTGAGTGCATCGAAGATAGTCTCCACCATTAAAATATCTACACCACCCTCAACGAGAGCCCGTATTTGGCGTTTGTAATCTTCGTATACTTGATCGAACGTGACAGTTCGAAATCCTGGATCATCTGGATCCACCGCCGCGTTGTTGAGTCCTACTGTCATTGGGCCAATGGCGCCGGCGACATAGCGTTTGATCCCTGTTTTAGTCTCCGCGGCATCACATGCGGAGCGGGCTAGCTTTGCTGATTGTAAGTTGATTTCCCATGCAAGATTTTTTAGGAAGGGGTCATCGATTACTTTTTGGTAAAAATCAGGATCTTTACGTCCAGCCCCTGATTCACGAGGGTCCTCGATGAAAAACTCTGATTGAGCAATCGAGGTGCCGGAAAAAGAATTGGTCTCAATGATATCTGAGCCAGCCTCAAGAAATTTGCGGTGAACATCCGAGATCACTTCTGGTTGCGTCAGTGAGAGAATATCGCCATTATTGAGCAAATCTTTGGGTGCGTCTGCAAATTGTTTGCCGCGTGCGTCTTTTTCCCGCAATCCGTAGCTACGAATCGTTGTGCCCATAGCGCCGTCGAGGATTAAGATTTTTTCCTTCAGGGTTTTGGTCAGTTCGTCAGTTTTATCAGGTCTTGGCATGGTTGGCGGCAGCAAGGTAGCCAAAAAATATCAGCATACAAGAAACAAATCAACATATCTTGATGGGTTGATTTGTTTGAGGTGTTTTACTCTCTGTAGCATTATATATGTTGTGAGTGATTCTAGTGGAGAATTTGAAAAGATTAAGCCAACTCGGTGGTTGAGACGGCTGTTGCTGAGTATGTTGGTGTTTGTGGTTGTTTTAGGGGTGATCGTTTGGGGGGTTTTACCGCGTATCGCCGAGAGGCTGATACCAAGGATGATTACAGATGCAGGGCTAGGTCAGGCTGATTTAAAAGTCGTCAAAATTGGGTGGAACGAGGCATTGATTGAGAACTTGGTTATTTCTGATCAAGGTTGGAAAATAAAAGCAGATGGTTTATCAGTCAGCTATGACTTAACTGGTCTGCTTGATAGCAGGGTTGAGGATGTGGAGATTGATGGACTCATTGCTGAGTTGAATCTTTCAACTCAGCAAACAGAGAAGCCGGAGGGTGATTCATATGCTCTAATACACACTTTGCCTGATGTATTTAATCATTTAAACAGCGTTCGTGCTAGAGACGCCACTATAGTAATAGTGAATGGAGATCGGATGCACAGAGTTGATAAACTTGATGTCGATCTTAGCCAGTCCGCGGCGCATAATTTATTACTCAGCGCAGAGGCGAAAGACTATAGTTTCCTGACCCATATCATTCATCAGGGTGATAAGTCGGACGTATCCATGAGTTCTACGACAGATATGCCAGATCGATTTGTTGACTTGATTGAGACCATATTAACGCTAAAAACGCCCTTAATACCTGAGGGTATAGATATTGGTAGGGCAGATTTCAGCGGTGATTTTCAAGTCATCAGAGATAGCCCTTCGCCATTGGTGGTTGTAGCTGAGCTCGAGCGTGTGGTTTTTAATGATGACAAAACATCGATCAGAGCAATCAGCCGTGCTGTAAGAATGCATCTTGATATGAAATTTACAGGTAGTGGTGAGGTCGCGTTTTCAGGTGTTGCCGATACCTTATCATTACCAGCAAGCTTGATCGCTGGTTGCGAATTGAATCTCAAAACGGCAGGCGTGCCTCAGTGGGAAACATCCATTGTATGGAACGATGATTCAGTCAAACTCATAGGCTCTGTAAACCAGCTAGATTTGACCGGTGAATACAATGGTCGATCTGTTAGCCTTGATGCTGGTAATGCTAAGTTTTCATTAGACGATAATGGACTCAAGGTTGATGGCTATTTATCTAATGGGCATACATTAATTCCTTTTGTCTATGAGCACAGTTTTAAGGAGCAGTTTGATGAGCGGTGGATAATGACGGGTGAGTTGGGTGTAGGGCCAATTAAGCATCATGAGCCACTGCCGTTATTAGATGCTATGACAGATGCGTTAGATGATGTTTCAGTTAATGGAATTAGTTATACAAAGATGGATTTTTCACTGGGTTCCCATGAGCCATTTCGTGGCGCCTTGACGACCCAAATCAGTGATGCAGAGATAGCTGTGTCAGAGGGTAAGCTGACAGCGGTTGGGGTTGATGGAATGATGACACTAGAGATTATGCCTCAGCCTGATGCGGGTTCGAATACGGAGGAACCAAGTCATTACACGCTAGATTTTGCAGCAAAAAAAATCACTGTGGCGAGCATAGATTCACTTGGTTATGATCTCGTGCACGAAGCAAAAAAGCCCATTGTGATTACCGGGAAGGGAAACATTGGTGTGGATAAAGCTACTCTGAAAGGTGAGGTGAAAAACCTGCAACTCTATGGTGAAAAAGATGGTCTCGAAATTTTGCTTGCTGACACATCGGTGTGTTATCAAGTCAGTGAAGATCAAGTTCATGCTCATGGTAAAACATTCATTGGTGAGAATGAGATTCCGTTTTCCTATTGGCATGATCGTGAGACTCAAGGTGACAAGTGGAATCTTAAGGGATGGTTAAAAATTGATTCTGCCGACCTTAAGCACCCTGTAGACAATGGGGGAATGCTTGTTGAGGTGATAAAGGGCAAAACCATTGCAGGCAAGGTGAGTATGAAAATGGATTTCAACACTGGCAATGATGTTGATTTTGATGGTGTACTGGTGGCGTCAATTGCTGGTGGTACTCTGACGATGGAAGACGATGGTCTAGCGCTTGAAGGTCTGAGCGGAGACATTCGGCTCAGTTCACTAAAAGAGATAAGGACGGAAGGGTTCCATCGGGTCACGGCAAAAAAAATTAAAGCATTTGATGCCGAGATGACCAACTTGCGGCTGGATTATCAGCTCCTTGCCAATGGTGACATTGTGGTGCAGAATGTCGCGCTGAGTGCGCTTGGCGGCATTGTCAAAGTGGATTCAGTTGTGATGCCAGGAGGTGATGCTAATTACCAGCTGCAATTGCGTATGCAGGGGCTAGATCTTGCCCAACTCGCTAAGCTTTTCCCTGATTTTGACGGATCGATCACGGGCAAAATTGATGGGCTATTGCCATTGCAGAATATCGATGGAGAGTTCCGCCCAGTGCGTGGTGATATGTATTTAACACCTAGTAGCCGAGCAAAACTTCGCTATGATGTAGGTAACAAATTTAGTGCAGGAATGAACCCCAAGACGGAGGAATACAAAAGTATGAAAATGGTCGAGGACTCGCTAAAAAATCTCGAACTCAAGGTGCTAGATATTCGTTTATTTGATCCTATGGATGAGAATAAGGCGATGGTGCTTAAGCTGCGCGGACAAGCGCCAAGTGTGCCGGGTTCACCGCCGATTCATCTCAATATCAATGGGTTTAAGCCCGATGATGATACGGTGAATTTCTTTGACTTGTTGCTGAGACATCGAGACAAGTTGAACTTTGGGCTGTAATTGTGAATATTTAGCCATAACCTGCGTCTTAGTGTTTAGAAGTCTATGAAAGAACCTAATTATTTTTCTCTATGCTCCGCTCTGGCTGCCCTCGTGATGGCTAGTTTATCAAGCTGTGCCAAAGTAACGGTAGAACCTATCGAAGTGAAGCCTATTGAAATCAACGTCAATGTGCGCGTCACCGTAGAACGCGAACTAGACAACTTCTTTGGTGATCTTGATGCTAAGGAAAAGATAATAGCCAAGTAACTTATTTTAATTAAAAATTCTAACCAGTCATGAAATATTACCGTATTTACCTTATTGCATTGATTACTCTGTTGTCTGGATTCACTACGCACGTTCAAGCCGCTGATCTTTCAGAGGTTAAAGCGCGCATGTCCGAGCGCCTCGGTAAAGTAGTCGCTATGAAAAAAAATGGATCTTTCGGTGAGAACAACCTGGGATATCTCACTGCTCGTAAGGCAGTGTCTGCAGCTAATGCTGGGATACTTGCTGCTGAGAATAATGACCGCAAAACGGTTTATAGATCAATTGCAGCGATGACAAAATCATCAGTCACCACAGTTGCAAAAGCTCGTGCAAAAAGTATCCGCAAAGTTGCTCCCAAAGGAACTTGGGTGCAGCTCACAAGCGGTGTATGGAAGCAGTTATAAAAACTGTTGTTTTAGCTATACAATCAGCATGCAGTCGCCGTAGGAAAAGAAGCGGTATTTAGCTTCGACCGCTTTGGCGTAGGCTTCGAGGATCAACTCTCGATTCGCGAAGGCTGACACAAGCATGATCAGTGTGCTCTGCGGGAGGTGAAAGTTTGTAAGTAAACAGTCAACTATTTTGAAATCATGGGGTGGATTGATGAAAATATCAGTTTCGCCACGTGTGGAGCTTATGTGTCCTTGATTTGTGATTTGTGATTGGGCAATGCTTTCGAGCACCCGGGTGCATGTGGTGCCTGTTGATACGATACGTCCACCCAGCTCGCGTGTTGCATTGATACGGTCTGCGGTTTCTGCACTGAGTGAGTAGCGTTCGGAGTGCATGTTATGATCTTTTACATATTCTGCTTTGACTGGGCGAAATGTGCCAACTCCGACGTGGAGTGTAAGAAATGTGTGGTTGATTTCAGAAAGAATTTCAGGTGTGAAATGAAGTCCTGCGGTTGGTGCGGCGATGGCGCCTTCCTCACGCGCAAAGGTGGTTTGATAGCGGTCGCGGTCTGCAGGATCGCTTTCACGGTTCATGTAGTGTGGTAGGGCGAGACGGCCGTGGGTTTCCTCGTCGACAGGTTGGTCCCAGCGGATGATACGATTGCCATTTTCTAACACATATTCGACGGTTCCCGTCGCTTCGCCGATTTTGATGCTGCGTCCGGGCTTCATTTTTTTTCCAGGTCTGACTAGACACTCCCATTCGAGTTCGCCAAGTTTGTGGGTGCAAACGATTTCAATATTTCCATTATTGGAAAAAAAGCGTGCGGGTGTGACCTTAGTGTCGTTAAGGATGAGTAGATCGTTGGGCTTCAGATAGCTTGAGAAATCTGTGAACATATGATGCTCGATCTTTCCCGTGTTGCGGTCAATGACCATCATGCGGGATGCAGCTCGTTCGACGAGCGGACGGCGGGCAATAAGTTCCTCGGGTAGGTGGTAGTCGAAGTCGGTGGTCTTGAGCACATGGGGTTTTTAAGTTCTCAGTTTAAAATGCCAAACTCCAAATTGCCCGTGTCTCGTCAGGGTGTCGGAATTTAGAAATTGGTATTTGGAGTTTAGGATTAAAAACTTTAGTCTGAGACGTGCCTCTGGAGGAAATAAAACGATTACAGGTAGACGGAAAGTTTTTCCGATCCTCTGGGGATGGTAGCGAGCGTGTGTTCCTGAAAATGGTCACATATGGGCCATTTCCTGATCCTAGACCAGATTCTGTGGCTGATGATGCCATGGAAATGATGCGGATAGCATCGGCAGGATTCAATGCGGTGAGGCTATACGATGCACCGTCGCCTAGACTTTTAGATGCAGCACGGGATGCTGGCCTGTGGGTTTTTGCCGGACTAAAGTGGCAATCGTGTTGTGATTTTATTTCCAATCCGTCTGTCTATTCTGCAGCGCGATTGAATCTTGCAGAGGGGCTAGGTGTGTGGGGTGACCATCCTGCGCTTGCCGGAGTGTTTGTTGCTAATGAAATACCAGTGGACATGGTACGCTGGATGGGAGTGCAGAATGTGCGTGCCGCAATTGAGGAACTCATTGCTATTGGCAAAAAACAATGCCCTCAACTGCTTTTTGCGTATGCTAGTTTTCCGACAACGGAGTTCCTTGAACCGGATAATGCAGACTTTACAGCAATGAATGTTTTTCTTGAGGAAAGGAATAAATTCTCGGCGTACCTACCACGCTTGCATAATGTGTCGGGTGATCGGCCTGTGATAGTTAGTGAGTTTGGCTTGGATACACAGCGCAGCAGTGAAAGTGAGCAGAGTGATGTGTTTGAGTGGTGTTTGCAGGAATGCTTGCTAACTGGCATGGCTGGTGTCACAGCCTATGCGTGGAGCGATTGGTGGTTTCAAAACCGTGTTATGGATGAGTGGTCGTTCGGGGTGACCGATCGTAGTGGTAAAGCGAAGCCCGCTTTGGATGCTCTGAGTACCGTGTTGCCAGAAACACGTTCCCCGGAGCATGGGTTGGATGTCGCTGACGGACCGATGTTTTCAGTTGTCGTCTGCACGCACAATGGAGCACGAAGGATGGATGCTTGCCTGCGTGCCGCTTGCGCGATGAGTTACGCTAATTATGAGGTGATTGTTGTGGATGACGGATCAGACGATGATTTGGCGGCTGTGGTGGGAAAATATCATGGTGTCAGGCTGTTGCGCACCGAGCATGTGGGCTTAAGTGCTGCTAGAAATCTCGGTGCTAAAGAAGCGAAGGGAGAGATCATTGCTTATACGGATGACGATTGCGAACCGGATGCCGCCTGGCTGACCTGGTTGGCATACTCTTTTTCAACATACAACTGGGATGCATGTGGTGGGCCAAACTTGCCACCCATACCCGATGACAAGGAAG
>JABHEX010000112.1 GCA_018676385.1 Akkermansiaceae bacterium | reverse complement strand
GCCAGCCGCCGCCATGGAAAACCACGTATGCCGGTCGCTGGTCGCTGACCTTGAAGCCTTCGGGCTGGAAGATATGCAGGTTCAGTTTCCGCTGTCCGACCGTCTTGTATGTGAGCACCTTGCTCGGTTCCAAGCTCTTCTGCATTGACCCAAAGGAACGGGGGCGCGCGGGAGACTTCTCGGCAAGGGCCGCGGTGATTTTCTTAGCAATCTGCGCAGCCAATTTCGCGTAGACGCCGCCGCTGAAGTGGACGTCATTGCCTTTTTTCCATTCGGCATAACCATCCCAGCTGGTGACCAGGCTGTGCAGGTCGTTGATCGGGACATTATTTGCCTTCATCACCTTTGCTGCGGCGGCATTGTAGATGATTTCATCACCCTCGGGATTATGCGGCGCGTTGGCTGGAATCGGGGTCGTGCTGGCCCAGATGACCTTGGCTCCATTTTTTTTCAGCAACTTCACGATCTTGGCCAAATCCTTGGCGTATTGATCTACCGGGTTGTGCCATGCTCCCTTCCTGCCGCGGAAGATGTCGTTGAGTCCAAAGTTGAAATGAATCACCGCGTACTTGGTTTCGGAGAGATGTTTCTCAAAGCGTTCAAAATCCACGATGCATGCCTTGGCGCTGCCAAAGTCCAGATTTTTAGCAGTCCCCCGCGAATGCCAAAATGTCTCTTTCTGAATCCTGTAGCCGGCTACGGCCCCCAGTTTGACAAGCTCAGCCTTGCCCTCCAGCTGCTTGATCAGGCTTTTGCTGTAGCCACCGGAGATGGAATCGCCCACGATCAAGACTTTAGGGAGGCTTACGGCCGCCTTCTTTGCGTGTTTGATAATAAAGGCTGCCATGGCTTTATCCTCAAAAAACCCGGACCAGTAGTTGTGCCCCTGGCCTTTGAAAATCGTTACTGTCATATCTCCGCCGAGTGCCTTGTAGCGGCTCTGCACGAGGAAGGAGTTATCTTTCGGCGGCACCAAGGTGTCGATGTCCCCGGTGTTGTGATAGATCGGCACTTTCGCCTTGGCCAGCGGCGCTAGTCGGTCGATCGGATTGTGCTGCCTGAGCTCCTTGGTGAACTGCTCTAGGGGCATTTTGTATTTCCCCGCAGCGGATTTCATCCCTGGGTAACTCGCTAGATTGCAGACCGGGTAGATGCCTGCCAGGCAGGCAATCGACTCGGGGTGTTCGGCGGCCCAGTTATACATCTGCGTGCCGCCGTAGCTGCGCGCCAGCATGCAGACCTTTTTGGTCAGTCCGTGCTTCTCGGTGAGTTCTTTATGAAATGCGGTGAAAATTTTGCGCCCTGCCGGCGTCCCAAAACCCCCTCTAACATCGATCCCTGCAACGGCGATGCCATTGTCGAGACACTGCTTCATCATCCACTGCTCGAGTCTTCCGGGCAGTTTGTAGTCGCTCGGGCAATACCACAGCCACGGGGTCTTTTCGCTAGGCTTCACTCCCTTGGGCATAGCAAGATAGGCGTCGTGCCCTGCCACTTTGAAATGCTTCGAGTTGGGCGGAAGAATCTTCCCATTTCCCTTCTTACTACTCAAGCCACCGGGGACTTTGGTTGTAGGTTTGTCCTGTGCTGAGGCAGGACTCAAAAAAGCAAGGCTGAGCGCCGATGCAGTTAGGATAGTGATGATGTTTTTCATGATGATATGGATTACCCTTTTTGGGGCTTCTTTCTCTCTTTTTATTTGCTTCTATGGTTACCTCCCTGTCGATGATTTTTTCACCGGTTCGTGCGAATCGATAGCTCCGCCCTTTCCTTATTCAGTTCTGCATCACCCCGGCCCGTATGAATAGATGGTCTAGCGCCTCGCTGGCTGTCGCGGTAACGGTGGTGGTGCTGCCGTTGGTGTTAGGGGTAAAGGTGACGCTTGGCCCGTCGACTGGTCCGCTGCCGCTGGCATACCAGTCGCTGAGGTTTGGCGACCACTCGTAGTAGCCTGTTAGGTCGCTTGGAGGGTTTGCGTTCTGTGGATGGGTGAAGGTGGTGACGAGGCCGACGGTGCTGCCGAGGGACAGCCCTGAGCTCCACTGCCCGGGATGTGTGCCAAACCATGCTTCCAAGCCATTATCCAGGTTGTCGCCGTCCGGATCGTCGTCGAAGTCTTGGTCGGAAACGGGAAGCCCTGAACCATCGATCCAATTGGCGAAGGTGTTGCTCGGGGCAGGCGCGGTGGCGGTGAGGCGGATGTTGTCAAATCGCACCTGAGTGCCACCGGAACCGACCAGGGCAATGCCCAGCGTCTGCCCGGTGGCATCGCCAGCCGATGCTGTGAACATGACGGTCTGGTTGAGCAAGGTCCCGTTCTGGGGCGGCGTGATGCCGGCGACTTCAGCCAACTCAGTCTCGAAGCCTGAATCGCTGCCAAATAGCCGGATCGTCGCTTCCGAGTCGGTGAAGCCGTCAGTCTGGAACACGTCAACCGTTAGGGAGTAGGTCGTGCCCTCGGTGATGACTTCGCCTAGCGTGATGTGGAAGGTGGTCGGGCCAGCGGCCGATGGACCGTTGGCCCAAATGTGTTGGTCTCCCTCGGTTGATGCCGTCGGAGTAGCGGATTTTAAGCAGTTCGCGGTTTTTGCTGCTGATCTCGCCGAGGCAGAGATTCAGGGCGGCGAGTTTGCTTTCGACGACCGGTTCATTTTCGTATGGCGACTCCTCGGCGAGCATGGAGATGAGTTCCTCGCTGAAGATGAGTCGGCTGGAGTCGGCTACCATTTTCCGCCGGGCGCTCATGACGTGGTAGCGGGCGGTGCTGAATGCCCAGGCTTTGAAATTGCTGCCCGGGCGGTATTTATCCCTTTTTCTCCAGAGCGTCACATTCACCTCCTGGAGGATGTCCATGTAGTCCGGGTGCGTTGGTAGCAGCGACCGGATATACGCTGCGATCGCCGATTGGTATCGCGTGACCTCGTGAATGAAGTCATTCGGAGTATCTAGGTCTTCAGCTTCCATAGGGTGATCCACCTGCTAATGTCGCAAGATTGACATTCGTGTACAACGAATTCCAACGGAATGCTATTAAAAGCGCTGGGCTGTGTGGGCTGCTAATGTTTGCGTTCAGATCATATTGCTCAAGGCGCCCGTCCTTTAACCCGGATACGTGCCGTAAATATAATCGTAAAGGGTGTCGATGACGCCTTCCCGTTCTGCGACGATCCTACGTGTCAAGTCGCCGCTTGAGACCACGCCTATCAGGTGGCCGCCGCTTACGACGGGTAAGTGGCGGAATCTTTTCTCGGTGACTACCTGCATGGCATCATGTACGGTGAGTGATGGTTTGACTACCACCACGTCCCTTGACATTGCCTCGTGTACTTGGGTGGTTGTAATATTACCTCCTTGGGCAAGCACGCGGTAAACGATATCGCGCTCTGTGAGAACTCCGATGACCCATTCCTCATTCATTACAAGCAATGCTCCCACGCGCTCAGCCATCATGAGTTTGGCTGCTTCCTCAATAGTAACTTCTGGATCCACTTTACATATCCGACCCTCGTTTTCCTTAATAATATCTGACAGCAAAAGTTCCATAGTACTGTTATAGAGAAAGTTCTATGCAGTGTCAACAAGCACTCACAAACAGCCTCATACGTGAAAAACTAAAAGGATAAGAAAGATTGTCAGCAGAAGTAACGTCACATACTATACAAAGGATCAAGATAAGATAATGAAGCGACGAAATTTTCTACAAAAAGCGGCTACCATCGGTGGTGGGTTAACAATTCTTCCAAGTGGTTCGGTTTTTGGCCAAAGCGCGAACAGCAAGCTGAACATCGCGTTGATCGGATCGTTTGGCAGAGCGAAAGCCCATTGGTCAAGTGTCAGTAAAGAGAGCGTGATCGCCATCTGTGATGTGGATGACAAGCACCTCGCACTTGCTGCTAAAGAATTTCCGAAAGCAAAACGCTACCATGATTGGCGGAAACTGCTCGATGCAGAAAAAACGCTAGATGCCGTGGTGATCAGCACACCGGATCACACTCATGCGTTTATCGCCAACTGGGCACTGAACCGTGATCTGCACGTCTATTTGGAGAAACCCCTCGCAATCACTTGTGAGGAAGCGCGGATCGTGCGTGCGAATTATCTCAAGCGCAAAGATAAGGTGGCTACTCAAATCGGCACGCAACTTCATGCAGGAGCCAATTTCAGCCGTGTCCGTGAGCTCATCAAAGACGGTGCGATTGGTGAATTGAAGGATGTGCATGCCTGGGGCAATAGGCAGCATCCTAAGCCAGGGTATCTTCCCGCGGCGGGAAATCCCCCGAAGCATTTGAACTACGATCTGTGGCTTGGACCATCACCGCACCATCCATATAATCCGGGCTACTTCGAGGCCATGAGGGGACCTGGATCAAATTGCCTGAGCTGGAATATGTACTGGGACTTTGGCGCCGGGCAAGTTGGTGATATGGGAAGCCATACGATGGATCTTGCCTGGAATGCACTGGATGCCGATTTGCCGACGTGGGCAAAAGCTACAGGTGACAAGTATAATCCCGACGTGACACCCGTGAAGCTGGCTTCTTCTTTCGGAATTCCGGCTAACGACTGGCGACCTGAGATCAGACTCAACTGGCATCAGGGAGGGGCGATGCCCAAATCACCATCTGACATCATCGACCTCAAAAAAATTGGTCATGGAGTGATGTTCAAGGGCGATAAAGGGTTTCTCATTGCAGACGCCAGGCGGCGGATTCTCATGCCATACGGACGTGATGCGAACATGAGCTACTACGATCGCCGTGATCCCAAGGAGATGCAGCCAGAAGTCGGGCATTTCCAAAAGCAATGGATCGATGCCGCTAAGTCGGGCAAGTGCGAGACCGCTTGTGACTTTGAGTATTCCTCTAAAATGATCGAAACCATGATGCTTGGTCTAGTGGCTTACCGAGCGGGAGACAAAATTGCTTACAATGGCGCTACTGGTAAGTGCGACACGCCTGAGGCGACTGCGTTTCTCTCGAAGAAATACCGTGACGGCTGGACGCTCGACGGCTAACAGCGGTGCACGTCACTTTTTATGGCACAGGAACCAGAGCTGCGGGCTTGGCTGCGATTGCCTTGTGTACCGTTTCCGCGATGACTTTTGCGCCTGCGGCATTCGGGTGCACCGTGTCAGGAAAAAATTCAGGTTTACCGCCAAGAGCGGTGTAGAGATCGATGATTTTCAGCTTGGTCTTTTTTGAGACTTTATCGAGCAATGGTATTACTTCGGTTTTGATGGTTTTGTCAGAGATTCCCCAGCGGCCTGGATAAGCTGGCACTGGATAACAGGCCCAGATGGTGGGGTTGCTTTTCAGGGCCTTGAAGCTTGCGATCATTTCCACATAGTTTGCGACATAATCTGCCTTGTGTTTCCAGTTATGTGGTTTGGTGTCGTTGGTGCCTAGCTTGATGACCACGATGTCGGGCTCAAACGCGAGAGCTGCCTTATAGGCGCCTAATTTCCAGTAAGGTTTGTCACCCTTTTTGAGTATAGTGGCTCCATTGACCCCAAAGTTTTTTACTTGGTAATTATTTCCTAACATCTTCTCGAGCTGTAAGGGGTAATTATTTTCACCCCTATTTTTTACTCCCGCCCCAAATGTAATGCTATCGCCAATACACGCTACTTTTTTAGCTTCCGCAAAAAGAGCAGAGTGCGAGAAAGTAAAAAATATGGTGACGCTTATTAGGTATTGGATATTTATTCTCATATCGTTGTTTCACAATAACGAGTGATGTAAGGTTTGTGATATTGTAACAGAAATTGCAATTAGTGAAGTTGTTATGGTTAAGGTTTGCCTAGCTCCACAATAAAATCATCGAAGGTGGCATTACCGCCCGTACGGCCGCTGCGGTCTAAACCAATGCTCGCTATTTTACCGATATCCTCCGACTTGATTTTTTGACTATCTCGAAAGACATTTTTGCCACTCGTGATTTTGACTTGCATGGTGGCATCTCCATTCTTCATGCGCTTTACATCGATACTCATTGTGAGCATTTCACCGCACTTAGGGGTAAAACCCATACCTGTATTATCTATTATATATTTATTGTTATCTACACGCTCGTAGCGGAATCCGCCGTTGTTATAGCCTGGGTGAAATAGTGCTCTGACATTGCCGATCGAGACGCCTACATGATAAGCACCTACTCCTCCAGCTTTACCACCTATTTTGGTTTCAACCCTAAAATTATCTGGAAACACAGCTTTTCCTGTTAGGTTTTTTGATAATAGAAGTAGCCGTTGATCGCCACCACCTGCACGGTTCCCTTTCATTTGTGCAACACCATTGGCGATGAAGCCATCCATACCGTCATTGCCAGAGAAAATCAGCTTATGATATCCATTTTTGAGTGTCGCATTAGGATTGCTAAAAAACTCGACGAAGAGCGTGCCGTCAGGGTTTATTTCTCCGGGTTTTTTTCTTTCGTGTATCAGGCTGGTGGCAGCGCGGCGAACGAGAGTATTTTTCACCCATCGATTGCCGTTTTCTAATTGGCGGATTATTACGTTCAATCGTTCTGTTACTTCTGGATCGTCGTTATTCTTGAATTTACCAAGCAAAGGCAAAATTTTTACTCCTAACAGCTTAAGTTTTTTTTGTGCTTTTTCGCGTTCATCAAAATTCTCAGAGCCAAGTTGTTTGATGGTTAAGTTGAGGTCTTGCACGGGGATAGCGAGAGTTTGCAGAAATTTTTCGAGTGCAGGTGTTTTTGACGATATTCCTTGCTCCTCGAGGATTTGTAGCCGCCAATCATCATGACCATGAACATACGTAGCAAGCCCCCAGAGTAATATCATGGGGAGAAAAAAGATATGGAAGGCGGAGCACACGCAAGATAGATGTCGATATTAATTACCAAACGCAATAGCTAAAGAAATTAATCCGTTCAGAAAACCTGCGAGATTTAGAATATGGACTTTACTCAGCCGTGCCACCAGTCCAGTTGTTGGTCTGGAACGGGGAAGCGGGGAGCCCCTCAGTGTTGATGAGATTTGGGTTGGCAGAGCGGTGCCAGCCGAAGCGAACGTGCTTGGGGGAGTTGATATTTTTGGCACTGACGATAACAGTGCTACCACTGATAACAGCCTTAGCAGGGACAAACTTACCAGCGGTGCCGGCGATAGTAAACTCGCTGAGCGGTTTGCCGTCGCGTGATTTTAGACCAGCTAACGCGTGGGCAAACGTAATCTGGATCTCATTGCCTTTGATAAGCATACTTTTGTAGAGCGGACCTGAGTAAGTGACGTCTTTTTTTCTGTAGTCTCTCGCCAGTGCCCAACGTGCGAGGCGATCGCCTACGTCGTGTTTATTGCGAGGATGAATGTCATTGATATTATCGACAAGATCTGTGGTCACAATCATACCCGTATGTGGGATTTTTAAGGTGGCTACTTGTGCTTCCCAGAGTGCGGGGAGTTGTCCGTCAGCGTAGCGTTTGTTTCCCCATGGGGCGATTTGAACGAAGTAAAATGGCATATCATGATTATTGAAGGCATCGCGCCAACCAAGGATGAGATCCTTCATTTTTCCGTTGTAGGCGAGGCCATTTTTTTGGATGACATTGGTCTCTCCCTGATACCAGATTGTGCCACGCACGGCGAATTTTGTGATCGGCGCGATCATGCCGTTGTACATGTTGCCGGATGATTTTTTGGTGATGGTCCATGGTTCGATCGGCGAGCCCCCCCATGAGCTATTGATCAGCCCGATGGGTACTCCAACTTCCTTGTGGATTTTTTTTCCGAAGTGGTAGAGCACAGCTGAAAAGTTTGGAATGTTCTCGGGAGTGCATTCTTTCCATGTGGTTTTGACGTCTTTGGCCGGCTTTTTGGCGCGTGTTTTTGGGATATGGAAAAGACGGATATTGGGGTGATTAGCAGCAGTGGTAAACTCCTTACCCCTCAGAGTGCCTTTGAGTTGCCACTCCATATTGGATTGACCCGAGCCCATCCAGACGTCACCGATAAGGATATTTTTGAGAACGATTTTATTATTACCTATAATTGTTAGTTTGTGTGACTGACGTTCGTTGGCGGACATGCTAGGCATACTAACAATCCAGTTGCCATCCTGATCTGCGATGATTGTTTTTGAGTTTTTACCCAAATTAACGATGACTTTTTCTCCTGCATTTGCCGTGCCCCATACATTCAGTGGGGTATTACGTTGTAGGACCATGTGATCGGCAAAGATAGCCGGCAGTCTAACATCTGCTAATGCGGGGAGCGAAGCGATGAACATAGTTAGTATGGCGAGCTTGGATGAATATTTCATAGAAATGTAGATACGCGGTGGAATTATGAACTTCTGTCATTTAGTTGTGGTTAACCAAAAACGGATCAACTGCTTTGCTAGCCCATTTATCATGGTTTTTATCAAGCCTTTTGATTTCAAACAGCTGGACCACACCGGTCAAATTAAAATAGACCAAGACGCTATCGTTGTTTGTTACCGACCCAGTTCACCGCGTTAATGAGAAGTTTTTTGAAAGATGCGTTTTGGTGCGCTTTATCATCGTGACCTAGTGTGATGCAAACGATACGCGTCTTGGGGTCTTTTACCACCCAAACACTGGGGATAGGTGCTTTTGTCTTGTCTGCGGCATTATGGCAGCAGACATGCACATACTCAGCAGACTTGAGTTTGATGCGGTAGTTTTCGTCGGTTATCTTAAAGCTTTTTCTAACCTCCTTGGTGATTGCGTGTCCCGTATCAGAGACGGTCACCTCAAACACTCCTCGCCCGTGGCTTGGGGTGCCACCTCCCACGAAGCGGTCGTTGTATCCTTTCCATGGATGTTTCCAGGTAGCGGCATGGAGTATTACTAATCCCATACCATTGTCAGCATGGTGATGAAGTGATTTTTGCCATGCCTCCGCCCCCCATTGTTTGTGGTTGCCGCTGAATACAACGACATTAGCTTCTTTGATGAGCTTAAGCGCTTCCTCCAGATTGGGTGTGGCAACGACATCTATCTCTCCTGCAGTTTTCAGTGTCTGTGCATCTGTGCCGAGAAAGTCGCGTGGAAAATGGTGTGAGCTTCCGGATCCGACAAGTAGGACTCGCAGCGTGTTGGTGATTGGGGGCTTGGAAAATGACTGCCCCATCGGCTTGGTGCTGGTGGCGGGGAGCTCAGCTCTTAAATGGTCAAGAGGGGTAATACTAATGAGTATGGCAAAAAATAATTTAGAAAGTTCCATAACGTAATTTGCTATAGATGTTTTCTATATAGCTGCCAATAATACTTCTCATATAATTATACCACTACTCTCTTATGGTTTGGTGGTTTTTGGATAGTGTTTTGGCATTAGTAATGGGCGCAGCACCATCGGGGTATGATCCCGCTTGAGTTTTTTCCATGGATGATTTTTGTCCTGATTGAAGCGCCCCCACCAAAGACGTCCGCCCTCACGCCAGGCATCAATGATGATACCCTGATTGAATGGTTGATTGCGTGCTGTCACGACAATGCCATTATGTTCAAGTAGTGTGCCTTGCCTGCTGGTGGCGAGATGCAAATCGAGTGTTGATAATTTAAGCTGGAACAGCGGCAGGAACAAATCATCACGCCAATGATAGCAGAGCCCGCGTTCACGTAGGCCCCTGTTTACTAGCCAATTATTGAACCATGCTAGTCGTGCCGGTTTATAATCTCTGGACAATTTAGCCGCTTCTTCCACAGCAGTGATGGCCATTTGATCGGCCTCATATGCAGAAACAACAGGTGCGAGTTTCTGCAAGTCGCAGCTCAATTTCTTCGCCTGTTTCTGGCGAAATATAGGTGATCCTGGATCGGCGCAGCTTATTATAAAAAGTGGAAAAACGCCCATACTCAGGCAGTTAATTAAATTGAATTTCACGAACATACTTACGGTTAATGCTATTGGGTCGATTTGCTTCGGCGAGGCAAAATTATAGCCTTTGATTGCGGGTAATATTTTATGTTTTGTAATCTATTATTGTCATAGAGCGATTTAATCGTAAGTTCTACGGCATCATAAATGTATATTTTACATACAAGCTGATATAGCAAATACCTCCTACTAGTTACCTATCAACCATACAACAGCACATCCCACAATGAATGACCCACTAAATCGACGTAAATTTATCTCTACCACGGCCCTCGCTGGTGCTGCCATTGCTGGTGCGCCCATGCTGCATGGACAATCAAAACTCAATGGCTCCAGTATCAAGGTGGCCGTCATCGGATGCGGTGGGCGTGGTTCCGGTGCGCTTGCGAATTTCATGGAAGCGTGCAAAATTCTTGGAACCAAAGCAGAGATTGTTGCCTTAGCTGATGCCTTTGACGATCGGGTTTCTCGGTTGGCTAAAAAGCACGGAGTTGCCAAAGAGCTACAATTTACTGGCTACGAAGCATACAAAAAAGCTCTCGCTACGGATTGCGAATACGTGATTATGGCGACTCCTCCAGGTTTTAGGCCTGTGCATTTCGCGGCTGCCATCGATGCCGGCAAACACTGTTTCATCGAGAAACCTGTGGCTGTTGACCCCGTAGGATCACGCGCCGTCATGGCCGCTGGGGAAATAGCTAAGAAAAAAGGTCTTGGTGTGGTTGCCGGAACCCAGCGCCGTCACCAGAAAAACTATCAAACGAACAAAGCCAAAATCGACGCTGGAGCTATCGGTGAGATCCGAGGTGGAGTTGTGCAGTGGAACGGTCGTATCCCATGGCTTAAGAAGCGCCAAGAGGGATGGTCAGATAATGAATACATCACTCGGAATTGGTTGAATTTTACTGAGCTATCGGGTGATCACATTGTAGAGCAACACGTGCACAATATCGACGTGGCGATCTGGTTCTTAGGGCGCTTACCTGTTTCTGCACTTGGCTTCGGCGGTAGGTCCAGACGTGTTACCGGCAACCAATTTGATTTCTTTAGTGTAGACCTTAACTTTGGGGATGATGTGCATATTCATAGCCAGTGTAGGCAGTTGGCTGGAACCTATGGTCGGGTTGGTGAAATGTTTACTGGCACTCACGGTAGTTGTTATGGTGGTGGCAAGATGACAGGCAAAGATGTTAGTATTGCTGAAATTAAGCTCGAAAGCGAACATGGCATGGTGCAGGAGCACATCGATTTGATTACCTCGGTGCGTGCTGGTAAACCGCGTAATGAGGCTCAACAAATTGCTGAGTCCACACTCGTTGCCATCATGAGTAGGATGTCATCCTACACTGGACAAATGATCCGTTGGGTCGACGTCACCGAGAATAAGAGATCACCATTCTATAATTATAAGTGTCAGGTTGACCCTCTTACATTTGAAACCGGATCGATCAAGTTGCCAGCCGAGGAGCCGCCTATCCCAGGCAAGGCTTGATGTGGCTTTAGCTCCTCTGGTTAGCCTGTATAGACCCAATGGATTAAGCCACAGAGCCAAAGCTCTGTGGGATCATTGGAGGCGTAGTGTTAGGCAGGGGCATGTTTTTATGGCGGGCAGGCCAGTTATGTGATTGCTTTTCCTAGACTTGGTCTGGGATAGCAAACTCATCGCGCTGACGAAGTTTCATCAGGGTATTGGCTTGCGTGGCTTTGTTACCTACAAATTTTTCGGTCTTCGGGTCGAATGTGAGCATTGGGCCAAGCTGCATTGGGTCGAGGCTGCCGTTGTTGGCTTTCACTTGGGCGACGACCGAGTTGATAGTATCGAGTGCGTCTTGGTGTGATCCCATGGCCTCGCGAACTTGATCAGGAGTCGCCTGCTGACCCAGCTTGTAGGAAATATTGGCGAGGTGGCAAACACCGGTAGAGATGTGGCCGGTAGCAATATCAGCGGCAAGATGATCTTTTTTGCCGCTGCGGATGGCGTCAATGAAATTAGCGAAGTGTCCTTTACCAGCGTTGCCTGGGTATGCCTTAATAACTTTTTTACCGTCAGTTTCGTAGGCCTTACCACCACCGCGAGCAAGCTTGATCATACCTTTCTCGCACATGATGATATTGCCCCCACGTGTGCCTTTGTAGACGGTAGGCGCTTTCCGCGAGGCGGAGTGTGGAAGGTCGCGGATTTCGACCATGATGGGCACACCTTGGTGTTCCATGTAGGTGAAATGCATGTTGGGTGTGTCGCCATTGTCATCCCATACGAAACGACCACCGGCCGAGCAGACTTTTTCTGGAAGTGTTTCCCAGCCGAGCATGTGGCAGAGATCGTCCGTGTAATGTACTGCCCAGTTGCCCATTTCCCCATCACCCCAGTCGAATTGCCAGTGCCAGTCGTAATGAAATTGCTTACGCATGATTGGCGTAGCGGGAGCAGGGCCGGCCCAGAGGTTATAATCGACACCCTCGGGGACGGGAGTAGGTTTGGTGACGAGCCCAATTGGTTTACGATGGTTGAGTTTCATGCAGTGCACCCAGAGAACCTTTCCATACTTGCCAGCGGCGATGTCTTTGGCGGCAGCTTGAGGGCTTGGGCATGAGCGTTGTTGATTGCCGCCCTGAACAATACGATTGTATTTGCGTGCTGCCTTAATCATCTGCTGGCTTTCCCATAGCGAATGGCTGACGGGTTTTTCTACGTAGACGTGTTTACCTGCTTGGCAGCCAGCCACGGTCATGGAGGCGTGCCAGTGGTTTGGTGTTGCGATCGTGATGGCATCGACGTCTTTCATTTCGAGGATCTTGCGATAATCCTGCACTGCTAAGACTCCATCTTTCGCGTATTTGCTCATCCGGTTTTTATCGGCATCACAAACGGCGACGACTTTGACCCCGGGGACTCTACTCAAAGAGCTAAAGTGTCCCTTGCCACGAGCACCCATACCGATGACAGCGACACGAACTTCCTTATTGGCACCTTGGGCGTGAAGGGAAGGGGCGGCTAGGACGCCAGCACCAGCGGTGGCGAGACTCTTCACAAAGGAACGGCGACTAACGGAATTGGGCAGATGGATAGGAACCATAGATGAGTGTATGACGAATCTCCCGGCTTGTCCAGATAAGGCAGGGAAATATTAGGTGGTGCTATGGTATATTACACCTCACCCACATTCATACGAATGGGGTGTTAATGATTGACCTTTAAACTCCCTTGATTTTAGCAATTTCACCGAGCTCTTTTTGTGCCAGCTCTAACGCAGGATACGATTCACCATCGACAATAAGTTGGTCAACTTGAAGCCATTGGTTCGGTGTCATGAATACCAGATTTCCCTTACAGTCGTATGGTGTATTCAGTTTGAAATTGCGGGATGTGGTTGGCTCATCAATCGCTTGGCATGCAGATACTGGATACTGCGTGTCATTAAGAACGATATACGACTTGTTTGGTTTAACAGCGGTCCTGTTGACTAATAGCTGAGCGCGTTGTCTGAAATCAAACTCGAAGTCTTTTTCGTGAGGGACGTAGTTGTAAGTATACTCGTTTTTATCCTGAGGAGTTCTGGGAATACTATCGGAGTCAATATCATCTAACAATTGTTTTACAAGGGGTTCATCACTCTTCCAAATTCTGTCGTATAGTGAATCGACGGTATCGCCATTTTCAAGAGGCACGTAATTTGTGTAAGCAATCTCACCGGTGTCTAAACCTGAGTCCATGTAGTGGACGCACATGCCAGATTTTTCATCACCATACCATATCGTCCAGAAGCCGGGATGTCTGCCGCAGTGGCGAGGCAGGAGCGATGTATGGAAGTTTAAAACGCCCATGGGTGGAATATTGAGAAATTCATCAGGCAAAAAGAATTGATAACCAATGACAACAATTACATCAGGTGCCCATTCACGAATTTGATCCATAATACCGTCATCTTTTGGCTTACCGCAGATGATGGGAATACTTTGATCATCGGCAATTTCGTGGATGGGTTTACTCGAGCTTCCGCCTGATGTTGTTGTGGTGATTCCTTCAGTAGGTGATTCTAAGATACCCACAATATTGGCGTTATTGTTTACAAAATACTCCATGTGAATTGAAGTGAGCTCCCAGGTGCGAGTACCAATGATAACAATGCGTTTATTTCTCATATTTTAAGTTTTCGTGTGTGAAGTTGATATGCTGAAGTCACCTTCGAATGGAAGATAGTTGCCAGACTTGACGTGCCAAGGAAATTTTAAAAGCCGGCAAGGGTTACCATTACTTATTTCTCTTATTGCATCGGATGCGAATGCGCTTCAATAAATATCTATGCCCATTCGCCCATGGTATTGGCCAGAGAAAGGACAGCCCGAGCGGACTGAGCCATTTACCTGGATTGTGGAAGGTGTCATCGCCGCTTCTTGGTGGCCTGATCCCTATGTTTTCGATCTCTTTGATGACCACGGTATCAAGGCGGTGGTGAACGTCTGCGAGTTTGATAATCGTCAGGATGTGCCGCCACATTTGAACTACCACTTTATTCATGTGCCCGACTATGGCGTACCGAGTGAGGAGCAGGTTGATCATTTTATAAAACTTATGGATAAACATCACACCGCACGAGAGCCCGTGGTGATCCATTGTGTGGCGGGGTGCGGGCGTACTGGGCAGTTCATCATCGCTTGGTGTGCCAGAGCTGGGTTTATTCCGAAAGGGACGGATCCAGTCGATTGGATTCGCTCAAAACGTAAATGTTGCCTTGAGACTGGTGCGCAAGAGCAGTGCGCGCGGCTGCTGACTAAAAAATATAGCTCAGCGAATGGCTCAGTGTAAGTGAAGGGGGCTCACTTTTACCCGGGAAAAAAGCCATTAGCCATGGAACCTCACGTGGATGCCGCGGTTGATTCCCATTACCGCGGTATTTTATAAATATTGGGAAACTATAATTGTAATGGTGACGTGTTGCTCATGAACTTAGGCGGGCCACGTAGATTCGGTGCCAGGCCTCATCTGATTGCTCATGGGGTTTCGCTGGATGTTCCGTTAAATCGAACCCGGCTTTCTTGATTGCCATCTCAAGTCTTGGTGACGGCGATGCCATCCAGTAAGCAAGACAGCCACCTGGGTTAAGCGATTCCCGTAAAAGCGCCATAAAACTTGGCGTGTAGAGCTTTACATTGTCCTCGGTGATCACTGCATCCGGCGTGTCATCGATATCGATGAGAATCGCATCGTATGTATCACCATCTCCAAGACAGTCGAAGAGGTCAGCTAAGATAATATTTGTTCTCGGGTCATCGAGTAAGGGGCCATTGTGTTTAATGAGATAGGTGCGGTTCCATTCGATGACTTGACTCATTAATTCAGCAACATCGACGGTTGCTGGCGAACCGATGACTTCCAAAACCCGCTTGAGAGTGAATCCCATGCCTAGTCCGCCGATCAGCACCCGCGGGTGCTCTGGTCGGTTTTCCGCACGGGCTAACAGGTCTTCGCACCCTAAATCTGCTAGCATCTGTTCTGACCATGTCAGATTCGTGCTCATCAGCTCCATCCCGTTATATTCTAGGATAAAATCACCGTCTTGCTCGTAGAGAGCGAGCAAGCTTCCATCGGGCATGCTGGCTTTATCTAGTTGAATATAGGAATTCATGTCGCCAAGTATCGCCGTATTCGCGCCCTCGGCAAGGGCATTGGCAGGTTGATCAAGAAACACATATATCTATAAAAGATCTCTACGGAGTGGCAGCTTGATTCGGCGCGTCATCGTGGGCTGCGAGTGACCGCGCCTTTCGCACTTAAGTTGGTGCTATTAAGGCTTGGCACTTTTCTAATACTGCTACTTGATTTCTTTTATCCAGATATTGCGAAAGCGTACGTCTTGTCCGTGTTCCTGAAGTTTGAGTGGCTGATCGCTTGGATCGTTTTTGACACCCCCGTTGGCGTGCTTCACTGGAACGTTGTCGTGAACCATGATTCCGTTCCACCAGAGTGTTAGCCGGGCAGGGGTCTTAATTTTTTCACCCTGCCACTCGGCGGCTTTAAAAATAAAATGAAACGAATGCCACTGCCCGTTGGGTCGCCATGCATTACCCTTGGGTACGTGCTCCATACATACAGCGCCGATACCGTGAGGTCCGATCTTCCAACTGTAAGGGTCTTTGATATTTTTGCCTTTTGGTGATTCAATTTGTAGCTCGTGACGGTTCTGCATGTAAACTCCGCTGTTAGAATAGCCGTCGGGTTTCCCATCGCCTCGTTTGCCTAACATGACAAACTCCACATGCCCTTCAAAATCGTGGTATTTCTTTTTGGTTATCAGATCGTGGGTGCCCCACTTCTTGCCGCCGTTGGTCATGAGCACTTTACCATCGTCAGTTGGGCTTTTCACCACTTTCCAGGTGATATTCATGTCTTTCTTCGGCCACATTTCCCAGTTTTTTTTGACGGATTCCATGGTGCCGTCAAACGGAACGTCTGCACTCTCGGGGGCCTTGGTTCCGATATCTTTCGATTTATCGTATCCGGCTTGTTGCTCAGGTTTTTTGGCTGTGGCCAATCCAGCACCGAGTGAAAAGACTGCGCAATAAGCGAAGAGCGGGGAAAGGTATTTCAATTTCATGGTCAGCATCCTACGGCACGGAAATAAAGAACCTAGCGAAAAATATCAGGAATTTGGCCTTGGGTAATTACTTTTACTTCATTGGGGTCTCTACCGTTATACACTATGGCTATTACCTACTTGGTAGAGTGATCATTGCTGGCTTGCAGGTAGCGCTTCAGCATCTGAGGATTTCATAAATTTGTAGAGATCGGAATCTGTCGACAGGACGAGGGTGGATTGTTTGCCAATGGTGTTTCGATACATTTCCATGGTTTTAATGAATTCGTAGAGCTCAGCGGCTTTGGGGTTCTGGCCGTAGGCCCGGGCGTAAATCTGTGAGGCCTTAGCGTCGGCTTTACCTTTGATGGTTTGCACTTTCTTGTAAGCCTTGGAGGAAATTTCGTTGAGGTCGCGGTCCTTGTCGCCGAGGATTCGGGCAGCCTCGCCTTCACCTTCGGAGCGGAACTTAGAGGCGATTTGCTGACGCTCGGAAATCATTCGTTCATAAATTTTTTCGACCACGGAAGGGTTGTAGTTGATACGCTTAAAGCGAACGTCCAGCAGCTCAATGCCAAGTTCTGCAAGCTTCGGTTTGGCCTCGGCCATAATCTCTTCTTCGAGAACGGACCGGCCTTTACTGATTTTTGGGAGGATACCGATGCTGCCAGATTGGCCGTCGGTTAGTTCCTCCAGAGTTTCGTCTTTGACTGGGACGCGCTCCTTATCGGTGCGTACGATCTCGATGAGGTCGTGCTTGCCGATGATACTGCGGGTGGCTGAACCAAGGATGTTTTCCAGTCGAGAATCGGCGGTGCGTTCGTTGCGGAGGCCCAGGAAATATTCCAAAGGATCCTTGATTTTCCATCTTCCGAAAGTGTCAACGGCGATATAGAGTTTGTCCTTAGTGGGCATCTCATTACGCTGACCGTCCCACGGAAGGATATTCTTTGGGATACGGTTAATGACCTGTATGAAAGGTTTTTTGAAATGCAGGCCCGGTTCGGTGATGGGCTGGCCTACCGGATTACCGAACTGGGTGACGATGACTTGCTCGGTGGGTGTGACAGTGTAGGAGCAGAAGTAAAAGGCGGCTACTAAAACGGCGAGGATGACGGGGGTGATTGCTAGGAGAGGACGTTTCATGGATAATTAAAAGGTCAAAATGGGAACTTATTGAGAAGAGATTTAAATGGAAGAAATGCTTTTAGAGCCTGCTTTATTTGTCGTTGAGGTTGAGCAACGGAAGCACGCCCTTGGTGGCCTCGTCGATGATGATCGTCTTACCGAGCTTGGGCAGAATTTCGGACATAGTTTCTAGGTAGAGGCGGCGGCGGGTTATCTCTGGGGCGGCAGTGTATTCGATCAGCAGCGCTTCAAAGGAGGCGACATCACCCTCAGCCTCGTTGACACGCTTTGCGGCGTAACCGTCGGCGGTGGAGATCATGCGATCTGCCTCTCCGCGGGCACGGGGGACTTCTTTATTGTATTCACCATTGGCACGGTTAATCGCGCTTTCCCGTTCTTGCTGGGCCTGGTTTACCTCATTGAAAGAGGATTGGACCCTGCGTGGCGGGTTAACGTCCTTGAGCTGTACCTGAACGATACGCAAGCCCATCGCATACTCTGCTGTGGCGGCTTGGAGTTTCTCAGAGGCGATACTCTCGATTTCTTGACGCCCTACGGTGATGACTTCATCCACGGTGCGGTCACCAACGATCTCGCGCATGACGCTCTCTGTTAAGTCACGGAGAGTGGCATCTGGTTGTCGAACGGCAAACAGGTACTGCTGTGGATCTTCAATGCGGTATTGTACTACCCATTCGACTAGTGCAGCGTTAAGGTCACCTGTGACCATGGATTTTTCTAGCTCTTGTTCTCCGGATGATGAGGCTTGCCATGGGTTAGTGGCGCCCAGAGTGCCGAAGCCAAACTCCTGCTGAAGTTGGCGGGTAACCTCTACAACATGAGTGCGGTCAATACCGAAGGGTAGCTTAAAATGGAGGCCAGGGCCGGTGGTATTGATTGGTTTCCCAAACCGAAGAACGACAGCCTGCGAGTCTGCAGAGACGGTGTAGAAACTGGTGAAGATACCAACGAGGATAACGAGGCCGTAAACGATACGCTGTATCAAGGTGAAGTTGATATTGATATGTATATTTGTATTGGGGACCTGTGTCATATTAACTGTATGTATCTAGAACAGACACGAACAATCAACTATAATCGGTGGTATATTTTTTGTAACCAAGGGGGAGGGAGGGAATGCGAGGGGACCATCACTAAGGGACAGACCAACTGCATCACATCCTCGGCAACTTGCTCAGCGGCGGAAAGGGCAGTAAAAGGATTCATAAAATAATGCTTGGACCAATCGGGGCCATGTGTGGAGAGATGAAAAAATTGACAAGCTCGTCTAGGGGGACTGGGGTGCGCGAGGCTTAAATATGAATATACATCTGCCATACATTCCTATATACAGATAACCATACCATGTAGATTTTCCTGCTAGCCATGAATAACGATCACTACGAGTATTGCGCAACTGACCAAAAAGGCTTCGCGCTGATCGCGACTATCTCGGTCATGGTTCTGTTGGTTCTGGTCGCGCTGGCTATGCTCAGTCTCTCCACTCTGGAATTAAAAACGGCTCGCCAGGATAGAGCTATCGCTGATGCACAATCAAATGCCCGTATGGCCCTGATGCTCGCTATCGGCGAACTGCAAAAAACAGCAGGGCCGGATCAGCGCATCACAGCAGGTGCCGGACTGATGGACACGGACAAATCAGGTCACCATACAATCGAGGGCGTTGCCAATCCATACTGGACCGGCGTTTGGCAGTCTGACTCCTCCCTCACCCCCGGCTCATATACTGACAGGAAGGCAAATCTGTTCCTGCGCTGGCTGGTTTCCATGAAGAATGGAGCAGACGCAACAACATTAGGATCTGCTCAGTCGTCCTCCATTAACGATCCAGTCAAGATGGTGGGATTGGGAACATCCGGATCAATTGACTATGTGATCGCTGAAAAAATCATCAGCAAAGACAATACAAATGCACATGCCTGGTGGGTCGGTGACGAGTCGCTCAAAACAAGAATCAACATACCCGTCATCCGCAACCCCGGCGGAGACCGATCGTGGCAACAGGCCCTGAACCAGAGTGCCCCCATTTCCGGAACAGGTATGTCCGATGAACTTTCATGGCTAAAGAGTACGTCGGATGAAAATAGACAGTCACTGCAAAAAATAGTCAGCCAGCATTCTTTGCCCCTACATCCGGAGAGTCCGGCAAGTACCTCCACCGCGTTCCATGATTTCACCCTTCACTCGCTCTCTCTTCCCACAGATGTTCTGAGTGGTGGGCTCAAATGGGATATGTCCCGCCTGTTCGCACATGAGAAACTTCCGGACGATTTCACCGATGGTGAACGCATACTTACCGAAAAAGACACAGGCATTAAATTTAATAAAGACATCGGAACTCCTCTTTATGAAGCGCCTCAGAACAATGGAGCCATCCCGGATTGGCAACGTCTCGCAGATTACCACAGGCTGTATCATTTAGTTCAATGGGATGGAAACAAGCCCTACATCGAATACAACGATGAGACATGGATGAAACTGCGATCACTCGCTTGCTCACCACCGATGCCCCTGATCACCAGGATGCAGATTTTTTACTCACTGACCGTCGGCCAATACAATCGCCTGACTCTCGTAATCGAACCGGTAATCACCTACTGGAATCCCTATAACGTGGAAATACGCATTCCGTTTGATCAAGCATACATCACCATGCGCTCGTTCTGGCAATCCATTCGCATCCAGATCATGCGCTCTGGTGCCCAAATCAACAGCACATCATATCACCGGAATCTCTTTTTCCCGACCTATCCGAATACGAATATGAAGTTCAATGTTCACGGGATGACACTTGAGCCCGGCGAAACCAAAGTGTTTTCAGATCGGGCGGGAGCCCCCTTCGACTGGAATAGAAACCGAACGGTGTGGGGGCACAGCATGACCGCGGAGCCCGGCTGGGAAAACAAGGGTGGATTCATGGGTGATGGCTATGGCCGCTTTGGCACGGTTTCTCCTGGCCAGACACTGTCCGCGGTCATCGAGCCCTGGAGCTCTT
>JABHEX010000111.1 GCA_018676385.1 Akkermansiaceae bacterium | reverse complement strand
TTTATTACCCAATGACTGGCGCCTGCGATGAAGAAAGATCCTATATTTCAGCTATGCCTCCCATTCTCGATTTAGTTCGTCGGGGTGTAACAACAACAGCGGATGATCACTTTACCCATGTGCATAAAGACTCAGTAGATGGGGTACTTCGTGCTGTTCGTGATGCCGGAATTCGTTGTCGGATGGCAAGATTAACTATTAACGATAAGGACGCTGTTCCTGAACCTTTTCGAGAGAATCTAGATACAGCGCTTTCGGAGACAGAGCGCGTTAAGAAAAAGTGGGAGGATGATTCAATCACTGTCACTGCATCGACTATTGGGATCACCTATTGTGAGCCTGATCAACTCAAGGCACTATGGGAATGGACTGTCGCAAATGATCGCCAGTTCGATATTCATGCACCCGCAGTATTTGATCAGAAATATTTAGCGAAGAGACGAGGTTGGACAGGTGGTTCTTTCGAGTGGCTAGATGACGCTGGTATTTTGAGTCCTAATGTAATCGCAGCTCATGCACAAAATCTCCGTCCCGGTGAAGCCGAATTAATTAAAGACCGTGGGGCGACAATTTCCCTTGTTCCCGATATGGAACAGGTTCTTGGTTTAGTAAGTTTTGATGCCCGTCAGTTCTTGGAGCGAGGTGTGACCTGTGGTTTGGGATTGGACGGTCCAGTTGTTGCCTATGGACATGATTTGTGGACAGCCATGAGAAGCTTTTTGACGGGCCAGAGACTAGGTGATGAATACCGCCGCCGCTCTGGAGACTCATCTTCTGAATGGACAGGAGAAGAGGTCCTGTGGGGCAGTGCCGAACAGGCACTTGAATTAGCAACTATTGGTGGTGCTAAAGCATTGATGATGGACGATCGTATTGGATCTTTAGAAGTAGGAAAAGACGCAGACCTGGTGATGATTGATCGACGCGGAGAAACCCAGCTATCTCCTCCTGCCGCAATTATTCCTAACCTAGTGTATGGCAATGGACCAAGCCCAGAGGCTATTAGCAGAGTAATGGTTCGGGGACGATCTATTATTGAAGATGGCGAACATGTGAGTGTCGATCGACGAGACGCAGTTCGGAATCTGGATGCACTTCAGCAAACGTTGATACAAGAAGTTCAGGTAGAAAAATTTGTTCGCATGCGCAGCAGATACAACTGGGTATGATGGGATATCACCCCTTAATTTAGGTGTGATTCTGGGGGCATACTTAGCATGTTGGGGATAGAATAATTACCTTCATGGCAGGCAAATTCATACAGATCACCACTGGTTACTCCGCGCTCAGCATGGTCATTAGTTAAGGGAATCCGCGCAGTCCAAGGCTCACTAAATCGGCTTGAATCTTCCATTGTGAAAGAGTAATCGATGGTAAGTTCGTCTGTGCGCGTCAAGCGCTCAGTAAGTTTCAACGTTGATTTTGTAGCTCGCCAAGGCACCGACCAATGCCAGCCTTTGGTATCTAAATATCCTTGACTCTCAATAATTAAGGTATCACCCTCCCAATATCCTCTGGCGTCTCCCAGCCATTGACCTACAGGGGGATCAAGATGCGGCCGCCCATCTAAAGGAATAATTCGATATTCATGATACATCTCTTGCATGATAACGATATAGAGTTCTGTCTGAAATATCTGAAAATTGTTGTTATAGGGGTGCTGAGGGTAGATTCCAACTCCATCAGTGATGCAACGTTCTCCTGTATCTAAGTCACGGTACGACCTAAAGGGTGCGCCAGGGGCAGTAGTTTCCCATGGAAAGTAACTTTTACCTGAGAGGCTGGTAGTCTTTTTAATATCAGTTTTCCAGGGGATTTTGCCATTTTTAGGATGAATAATTAGTGATGTCTGTCCGTTTGAGAGTGCTTTTAAACCGAGATCAAACCAGGCCTCACGGCCTCCTTTGCCGTACTTTTCTAAAACAGCTTCCCCAAGCTGGCTGCGTTGGGCTTCTGAAAGCACTTCGGTATTAGCATATTCATCAGGTCTTTCCAGCGGTGTTGCAGTGGCGTTGGTCCAAACCCCTTGGAGATCTGGCACGCCCCAGGACGTCTTTGGAATATCTTCAGCGATAGTAGGTGGCGTTAGCAACAGCCATGCTCCGACCATGTTTAGCATAACAATAGATCGTAGAGCACCGATCATTTGTTTTCCTTTTCTGGATCTTGGCCTAAATGCTCGTACATAAGTTCTTCTGCAAATTCGATACATCTAAAATCTAGTAACTGAAAATCCTTTTCGATGCGTCGATACAATGGTAAACGTATTGTCCAAGGTTTTGTGAAAACATTCTCGTCGGTGATAGTGGCTTCATAAAGCAAATGATTAGGGCCTTGTGGTATAAATCGTTCAGTAACCTTTAGTGCGTCACTATGGAAGTTGCCAGAGCGGTCAAACCAAGTATCTGCAACTTGATTGATAACCTCCACGGTTAAGGAGCCGTCTTCCCAGCGACCTTTTGAAAGACCCATCCATGTATCTACAGGGGCCTGCATGTTAGGTCGATCCATATAGATTGTTCTGCTAGCCCCGGCAAATTGATAGCCGACAAAAATATGCTTCGGAGTTTGAACGATTTGAAAAGGAAATGGCATATAGGTCGCTCTAGGTATTCCCGGCATATAGCATTTGACCGCGGGATCTAACTGTAAACGTTTTTTGAAGTGCTCTTTGCGTTTTGTTTCAGCCCAGGCTTGATAGGGGATATTGCTACCCTCGACAATGCCCATTCCCGGAGGAGTGGCGCCTAAGGCTCCGAGAATAGAGAGAGGTGGATGAGCTCCTATGTGTCGTTCAATATTCCAATGAGCGGAGCTCACTGCCTGCCAAATTCCGTTGAGATCTGGAGGGGTATCTTTGGTGCTCGCCGTTTCTTTCGAAGCAATTAATGCCATCGGGCTCATAGCTAGCATTATAATTAGACTAACTCGAGTCAAAATTCTTTTTTTACATGGGCGCATCTGCATTTTACTATTGTAGTAGTAATTTATTTAAAACAGCCACAGACTAGCAAACTTTATTTAATTTATCGATAGATAAATTAAGTTATTTTTGATAACCTAAACGGCGTTTTCATGAGGGGATAAACTCAATTATGGAGGTGCTAAATTTTCTTGAAAGCACAGCTGTAGCGACCTGGGTACGTGAGTCTTTGTCTCTTTGGGCATTTCCAACCATGATCGCTTTACATGCAATCGGCATGGCTGTCTTGGTTGGCCTTAATGTTGCGATTTGCTTGTTACTCTTATCTTCGAAACCAAGAGCTCCGATGGCTTCTGTACAGACGTTCTTTTGGTTTATATGGTTAGCATTGGCTGTTAATGTTGTTTCAGGCACGCTCCTGTTAATGGCCAATGCAACAGAATTGCTTGTCTTACCAGTTTTCTATATCAAGATATTATTTGTCATTCTTTCTGTTATCGTTCTTTTAAAAATTCAGCAAGGTGTGGCTACTGAGGTTAATTATGCTGATGCAGATCTAAGTCAAAAAAGACTACGGATTTTATCTGTGATGTGTTTATCCACATGGATGATTGCTTTAGTTGCGGGACGACTGACCGCTTACCCTATGCTTTTGTTCGGCCACTAAATTGGGGGTATAAATAGTGCAAGCTCTGACTACGCTGGTGGGTCACTATGACTGGTTATGGCCTCTGTGTGAAATTATTCACTTCATGGGTTTAATCTTGCTGGTAGGAACCGTCGGTTTAATTGATTTACGCGTTCTGGGTATTGCACGCCAATTACCCTTGGTGTTTTTATACCGATTAGTTCCATGGGCGATTTTTGGTTTTATACTTTGCCTTTTAACTGGCCTAGTGTTTATCCTGGGAGATCCATTTAAGACTCCCATGGACACGTTAACAAAGCTAACCTTTCAAATTAAAATGTTGTTTGTCGCTGTAGGTCTGATCAATGCATTGATATTTGAATATTATTCAGATTTTAGACAGTTATCTCAGGTCGAAGGATTTAATGATGAGGCACCCAAGAAGATAAAGATAATCGCTGGAACTTCTTTATTTGTTTGGTTGAGTGTTGTGTATCTTGGAAGAATGCTTCCCTATGGGGATTCATTTTATTTTATATTTTATTGGTAAGTATTGTTTATTTAGGTTGATTATTGGATGCGGAGATAAAGCGCTACAGGCATTAATCTAGTGACATTATTCAGGCCAACATTAATAGGTTAGTATCATGAAAAAACAACTATTTAACGTTAGTATTTTATGCTTAGTCATGCTGTTTAGTGGGGCAAGTTGGGCTCATCATTCGTTTGCGGCTGAGTTTGATGTTAATCGGCCCATAGAAATAACAGGGCAAGTAGTAAAAGTTCAGTGGATTAATCCTCATGCATGGATTCATGTTGAGGTAGTCAACTCTGAGGGAAACGAAATCTGGAAGATAGAAGGCGGCACACCTAATACTTTATTTCGACGTGGAATTACCCGGGACACACTGCCTATAGGTACTAATATTGTTGTGCGGGGCTACCAGGTAAAGGGCGGAGGTTTTGCTGCTAATGGGAGAGAAATTACCCTTGAAAATGGAAACAAATTGTTCGTTGGGACTTCTGGAGTGGGTGCCCCAGATGACGGGGCAGAGAAAAGCAAGTAGACCCTTACTGAGTTTTTCTTTTATTAAGCTAGCAGAAGTTCACTAATCAGAAGGGCTTGCAGTGGTCAGGTACACGAAAAAATACATAAATTCGATGACAGTGTTAGTGGTTTGCTTATCTTGGTTTTTAGCCGCTTGTGATCAAAAACAAACAACAGCGTTATACAGTTCACAAATAAACACACAACAAACCATGAATTGGGTACTTGACCCCCATGCAGACCTGATTTGGGACTCGTCAGGGTTTGTAGTAACTGCTCAAGGAGTTCAGAACTTAGCTCCAAGTACCGATGAAGAGTGGGACGCTGTTAGAAACGCCGCTGCCAGTATTGTCGAGGCTGGTAACCTGTTAATCATGCCTCATCATGCTCAAGGCAGAGATGCTTGGATTGGCCACTCTCGAGGGCTCCAGTTTACTGGAATGGAGTTACTTAAGGCGGCTGAAAATAGGGATGCTCAAGCCCTTTTTGATTTGGGTGGACAGCTTTATATAAACTGTCAGTCTTGCCATGATCAGTATCTTGACCTCGCCGCACAAGAGCGCCTCAACTAAGGAATTATGGGAAGGAGTATATAAGGTGCTTGCGCTGGGTCAACATGGATGCTGGTATCTCCACTGAAGATTTCAGGCGGTCTGTCTCTTGGATCATCATGCAAGAATGGACCGCAGCCACGAAGTTCATTTTTAAAGTTAGATAATCTCTGGCCGCTAGCATGAGGATACTCATAGTCCTTCCCTCTAATAGTTACAGCAAGCTGAAAACCTTTGGGAACTACAATCGAGGTTGGCCATATTTCGATGTCGACATCTACCTTTTCTCCGGGACGAAGCGATTGTTTTTCATCATGGGAATGGAAAGGCCTCCATGGTGTCGACAGTTTGTGATCTAGTTTCCGATGTGATGCTCTGAGCCACCCCTGAGCGATAGGTGTATTTGGGTCTATCGCTCCTTGGAATACTACTTCTTCCCCATCCGGAGAGAACACGCGTAAAATAACAAACAAATCTGCATCAGATGTTGATGAGGACACGCAAAGTTTGATAGCACTGGGCCCCGTGATCTCTGTTTCTGTTTCAAGTGGAGCGGACATAAAAGTGATGCCTTCCCCCATTGCTTCAAAACTTAATATTGACCTCTCTGTCGGAAGGCTTTGAGAGAGAACATTATTGTGTGGATCAAGATAAAATTTCGTCCACTGTGTTCGTGGAATGGGCCAGTTATCTTCAGTACGCTCATCAAAACCATCAGTTCTGCGAACCTGTAATTGAACGGGTGGCTGATCCAGCCAGCCATTGTCTTCCCCTTTTAGGAAGTGCCCAAAAAAGCGTTTTTGCAGGGCGATGCCGTAGTCGGTATAAAACTCTGTCCAATGCTCAAGACCATGAGCCTCTAGCCATTTTTGATCAGAGGATGCTCTCATAAACCCTTCAAAGTTACCTCTGGGGTGCAAGCCTTGGCCTCCCCAATTTGCCGCTGTTAACAGAGGGGTAGTTATCTTTGACCAAACTGCGGATCTTTTCTTGTGATAGTCATCATCCAAAGGGTGTTCGAGAATGTCTTCCCCAAAGTTACAACGATTTTGCGCAAGTTCATCATCGGTTAAGCTTTTCGTTCCGCAGATCAATTCACCCGTTACTTGGCTTTTTGGTCCTCGTTCAGCCAGACCATGTTGAACATTTTTCACTTGCATGTCGTACCAGTTTGCCCAAAATGTACTCAGTATTCCGCCATGATGTGTCATGTCGCGGTACCAATCAGTCGCACCCTCCCAGACGCACATTGCTGCCAGATGAGAGGGTTGCAGAGAGGCGACTTGCCAAGCGTTAATGCCATAGTAGGAGACGCCATTTAGTCCGACTTTACCATTGCTCCATGATTGAACCCCAGCCCATTGGATACACTGTGCGTAATCTTCAGTTTCCCTCGGTGAGAAGTGGTCCACATAGCCTGGCGATGCACCACAGCCTCTGGAGTCTACCCGAATACAAACATAACCATCTGGCACCCATTTCTCAGGATCTACGACCTCCCAGTTTTGATATTTATTCGTAGATCCTGCAGGTACATCAGGATGCTCATCAACCATGCGTTGCCATGCACTTGGGTAACCTTCCTGAAACGACAAACCTTTTGCATAAGGTCCATGGGTTAGGATGACTGGGTATTTACCATCATCAATAGGACGAAATATATCTGCTCGAAGAACTAATCCATCATCCATTGTGATTTCGACATTCCAATCAATGCGCATATTGTCCTGAATTTGTGAATCTGCCACGAATACTCCTGAGGGATTTAAATCGTTAATTATTTAGGTTGGGTCATTTTCTCGGTGACATAACGGATAACCTCAACGGCATCGGCATCAGCGAAACCACCATCTATAGTTGCCGAATAGGTTTCGAGTACACCATTAGTTGCTGGCATTGGCACTCCAAATTTTTCTCCCGTATCGAGCATTGAAAGCAAATCTTTTTTCATACTTGCCACATCAAAAGCTACGGGACTAGGCTCGCCCATGATGGTGGGTATTTTGAGTCCAAGTACCGCCAGAGCAGCAGAACTATCTTGAATGGTGTCTAACATCAAATCTAGATCTAAACCGCCTTGAGTTCCCATGGCGATGGCTTCGGCAAGTGAACCCCAGTAAACCGCGAGCGGGAGATTAACGACCAGCTTAAGCACTGTTCCTTGTCCTACTGGACCGGCATGAACAATACGGCGACCAAAAACATTCAGTATTGGTTCTGCAGTCTTGAAGTCTTCATCACTGGCCCCACACATCACCAGCAGTTTCCCAATTTTCGCAGGGGCGACTGTCCCAGATACTGGAGCATCAACAAAACTTGCACCTTTGTTTCTTACTTGTTGGGCTATGTGTTTAACAGTAGGAGGGCGCAGGGTGCTCATATCAATGAACAATTTTTCCTCTACAGGGACACTCAGCAATCCGTCTGGTCCCTCAAAGACTGCACAAATCGCTGCATCATCAGTGAGCATGGAAACTACCACATCTACCGAGCTTGCTAAGGCAGCAGGTGATGGAGCCGCTTTAGCGCCTAAGCTTACTAAATGATCGACCTTATCCGAGCTTCGATTCCATACAATTAAATTATATCCAGCCTCCATGAGTAATGGCGCCATAACTGAGCCCATTTTTCCAAGCCCAAGAAAACCTATCGATATCATTTTAAAATCACCTAATATTTTGTTTAGTCGGGCACATATGCAATTAAATCGAGTAATGTGTTGGCGCCTTCAACGACCATAGGGCCACCAGCAATACCGATAGTAGTGGATACCGGCCTGTCACCTGGAAAGTAACTAGCCCACTCTTGAATTGAGTCGGAGAACCATTGCAGATCATTGTGAAAGCACACTCGGCGGACTATATTCTCAACTGAAGTCCCTGCTGCCTCACAGATACTAGATACGTTCTTCATCATGTAACGCATTTGATTTTGGCCAGGTGAGCCATACCAAGGCGCATTTGGATGGCGAATCATCCCTTGCGCAAGCACCCCTGATGAATCAAAAGCCATTTGAGTACTAAAGAACAAAAAGTTTCCGACTTTGATCGCCTGAGGTTCATGCCCCGGTTGCTCTGGTGCATCCGCTGTTTCAATAGTGTGTTTGGTCAAAGTTGCATCGTTGGCGAGTAGGGTGAGAGAAATCTCTACTCTGCATCCGCGCACACCCATTCCCATATACGGAACTACAACGCGAGCGGGAGGGTTGTGGGGGAACCAATGTTTCCAGACCTCATCCATTGCGGCAAAATCACTCGGATGACCTATGTAAACTTCCGCTTTAACTGCTTGCTCCAGTGAACTCCCCGCTGACTCAGCGACCAGTGCAAGTTTTTGAAGTGTGCGTTCAGTTTGTTGTGCAACACTTGAATCAAACCACATTTTGGTGTCTGAAATAGACCCCGCTGACTCGCCCATTGTGGCAGAGTTTGAATTTTCCCCGTCCCATTCTAGTGCTGATTCTGCCGATAAAAATACCCAGTCACCCCGTCGCAGTGCTGATGCATGAGCCCCCGGAGGAAGAGTCATCCCGCTGGGAGCACCATAGGTCTTAGTTTCGTGTTCATCGTCGAAGCAAATCATATCAACTTCTAATTGGGTGTCTCTCCACATAAGTTCGCTACATCCGACACTAGATGAAGGTGGGCAGTTGGTGACAAGCTTCTGACGTGATCGCAGATAGGGTTCAATGCTCAAATTTGGCCAATTATTGCCTTCTTCAAAGTCCTTGATACTGGGGTTTTTATTGGCAAAATATTGCCAAATTCGGACCATATCTTTGTTAATGTCACAACCGGTTGCCTTAATAGTGTCTGCAAGATTGCCTAAGACATAATCTGACTCCAAAGAAAGTTGACCCTTCAAATATCGATTCTCTTGTCTTATCTCAGGGGCTAAACCCGTCTTCATGTCACTGGCAAGCTGTCCAGCAATAAATACCCAGCCGCCAGCTTTTATCGCAGGGCTGTAAGGCATTAATGGTTTTGGAACGCCCGCTTCTAGGCCTGGCCATATGGCCTCAGGTAAAGAACTCTTTTTTGAACTCTGCTTTTTCATAACCTTGTACCTATAGAATAAAATGTTTAAATATATTGAGTAGCCATTGATGTATTCTCATCTAAGTGCATCCCTAACTCTTGTTCATTTCAGCTTGTTTTTGCTTAGCCATACTTTGTAGAATAGCGAAAACAGCAGCGGTATCTTGTTCACCAAAACCCTCTGCCATAGCCGATTCATAGATGGGTGAGGTTGCTGAAAAAAGAGGAGTGGATACACCTATTTCATCGGCAAATTCCTTGATTATTTTCATGTCTTTGTCCCAAATCGCTAGTTTCATAGTAGGCGGAACATAGGTACCCTTTGCCATCAGAGGGCTTCTTAATTCAAAAATTCTTGAGCTACCAGCTCCAGAAGCAATAACTTCACAAAACATATCTGCATCTAGACCACTAGCTACTGCAAGCGACAGTGCTTCCGCCGTTGCCACATTGTGAATGGCTACTAATAAGTTAGCGGCAATCTTCATTTTGGTGCCTTGGCCGAATTCTCCGATATAGAAAACGCTGCGAGCAAAACAATTGAAGACTGAGACTAGAGAATGGTAGGAGTCATTGGAACCGCTGGCATATATGGCTATGTCGCCAGTTTTAGCCTGCGCACCTGTACCGCTGATTGGGCAATCGAAAAATTCAATACCCGCTTTTGCAAGCCGGTCATGGTTGTGCACCTTACAATCAATACTCAACGTACTAAGATCTGCAATTATGGGTTTTAGGGCAGTTACTTTTGGATCATTTAGTATTTGAGTTACTGTTGAGTTAAGAGCCTCCTCATTAGGAAGGCTCAGCAATATTAGGTCTGAGCATTGAGCAACTGCGGTAGCATTTAGTTGGGTTTTAACACCAATGATGTGTGCTTCTTTGCTAGATCTTTCATCTGGGTCGTAGCCGTACGTTTGATATCCATGTGTCACTAGATGATTGGCTAACGCTGAGCCCATTATTCCAAGGCCAATTACACCAACGCGTGGATGGGTTTTTGTCTTGGGAGTCTTTAGTGTTGTCATGGTAAAGATCTCTAGTGTTGGATCGCTTTGTTTCCCTCAAGCATCGTGCTTACAGCGCGGGATACGATCTCATTAAAATTACTGCTAACTCGGCTACGATAAACGTGTTTGCGTATGGCGTGATAAAATAAGCCACCATGCATAACCCAGACATGGTCTAATTCAATCTGGTCAATTGGGTTTATATCGATATCTGGCAGCCCGCAATAGTGTCTTAATTCAATGCAAATTGGCGCTAGGATTTTTTCTTCGACTAGACCGATGTAATGTTTATTTAACGGCTCTTCCATGAGAGCAGAAAACATATAAATACGAATCCATTCATTTCGATAAGTAGCTTCAGAATAGTTGCAGTAAAAGTCGCATAATCTTTTGTGCAGCGGCTGACTTCTATCAGTTAATGCCTCTGACCACACGGGGTCGAGTTTGTTAATATAGACTTCGTTAAAAACGCGCTCTATTAGTGATCGTTTCGTTGGAAAATAGCGATAGAGAAGAGGTTGAGTAATACCAAGTTGCAAAGCTAGTTCTCTAGTTTGCCCTGAAAATCCTTTTTCTGCGAAAAATTTAATCGCACCTTCTAAGATCTGCTTCTCGCGATCTTCGGGTGATAAGCGACGAGTACTACTAACTTTAGCGTTCAATATAAACCTCTATATTATGGTAAGTTTACTGTTTTTCTGAAACTGCAGTTTATCAGATGATAAATAAAAACTCTATAACTCAAGGGGGGCTGCGGCGCTTTTCTATGTAGGTTTTTGTAGCA